>JAZQDL010000046.1:0-11880 GCA_045546835.1 Faecousia sp. | reverse complement strand
GATACGGATCCGGAAGGTCTTGGGATGCCTCCTGTAATGGATTACAAGCTGACTGATTTAGCGATTTGTGCTTCCGATATCGGAGAAAGAGTATATCGAACAGCATTTCGATACAACGGTAGTGTTCTTAAAAAAGGAATGCCAAGAAACGATGTGCTACTGCAGCCAAACGATGCAATTCGAGACAAAATACTGAAAACATATCATCTGTCCGGTGATACAAAAATACTATTATATGCACCTACATTTCGGGATTTTAGTACTTGCAAACAAGAAATAAGTGTCGATCTGCAACAAACAATACAGAAATTAAAAGATACAACAAAAGAGAACTGGGTGTGCTTTGTAAGATCACATTATATTTCTGCAGGATTATCAATCGAGTGTGATGGTAAAGATTTTATTGATGTAACAAAGTATCCCGATATGGCAGATTTGCTGGCAAGTGTAGATATGCTGATTACTGATTATTCTGCGTCTGCTGGCGATTTCGTCCTTAGAAAGAAGCCGATCGTTCTTACAATGTTTGATGCGGAAGACTACAAAAAAACATGCAGACAATTTGCTTTTGAGCCTGAAGCAGCAGGATTTATTGTTGCAAAAAATCAGGATGAATTAAATGCGGTGATTGAAACATATACAGATGAAGATTATAAAAATAGTTGTGACCGCATTTGCAAATATTTCAACATTGTTGAGACGGGCAAATCTGCAGAAGAAGTATGTAAAATCATTAAGAGTGAATACTGCTGTATATTTAATGATAAAACATAGTATTTACTCGGAGGGAAGATATGGAATATAATAAAAAGGCACTTGTCATAGGAGGAAGTAACGGAATCGGTTTGACAATAGCCAACGGGCTGATCTGCAGAGGGTACTATGTTGTTATTTTAGATAAAAGTGCCTTGGAAAGTGGTGTTTTACCGGAGGGGAAGTATGAGTACCACCATTGCGATTTGCTGGATTTAGATGAGAGCTTGATCCAATCGTTTGCGGATGATTTAGAAATTACATTCCTGATGATCACAGCAGGTTTTGGACGTATAGCGGATTTTGAATATTTCCATACAGCTGAAATTAAAAATATGATGACTGTCAATGCTACATCTACATTACGAATTCTTCGCCTGTTTTATGATCGGATCAAAAGAAAAGACAGGTTTTACTGTGGCGTGATGGGGTCGATTTCCGGGCTGATGTCTTCGCCTATGGCAGCAGTGTATGCAGCATCAAAGGCGGCGATCTGCAGATTTATTGAGAGTGTAAATATTGAGCTTGAAGTTTTTGGGACACAGAACCGAATATTAAATATATCTCCTGCGTCGTTTAAAGGATCTCGCTTTTATGGCGGCCAGAATCAGTTGGATGTGATGGAAGGACTGTCTGATGAGATCATACATAAGGTGTTTGCAGGTGATGAGCTTTTTATCCCACAATATGAGGAGACCTTCAAAGCAGTACTTGAACGCTACCAAAACGATCCGCATACGTATGGGCTTCACAGTTATCAATATAAGAAAGACTCTGGCCGTGCAGACAATCGTTCCCGTGTGATCGTGGGTTACCTTTCAGGGACATTTGATTTGTTTCATATTGGGCACTTAAACCTTTTGCGGCGTGCGAAGCAGCAATGTGACTACTTGATCGTTGGTGTCCATAAAAGCGGAGCGTGGAAAGGAAAGGAAACATTTATTTCCCACGAAGAACGCAAGCAGATTGTAGGGGCATGTAAGTATGTAGATAAGGTTGTTGATTCCTGTGCAGAGGATTCTGATGCTTGGGCTTTATGGCACTACAACCGTCTTTTTGTTGGCTCAGACTACAAAGGAACAGAGCGTTTCTTGCGGTATGAGGAATATTTCAAGGATAAAGGTGTGGAGATCGTATATTTTCCATATACACAAAGCACAAGCAGTACGCAGCTTCGAAAGGCTGTATTACTAAGAACAAAGGACGATAAAGAGAAATAGCTGCTTGTAGACATTCCGTTTTATCCATTAGGAATATATATACACCATAGAATGTGAAACAAATAAAGTGACAAATAAAGGGGATTCGTATAATGGTTACGAATGCATTACGGGATAAAACAATTTTAGTTACAGGTGCAGCAGGCTTTATAGGCTCCAATCTTGTTTTGGATCTGCTGAAAAGGCAGTCCCCAATTAACATTGTCGGCATCGACAATATGAATGATTATTACGATGTTTCTATAAAAGAGTGGCGCCTGACAGAAATTCAAAAGTGCGCCAAGCAGCATCCGGATTCTAACTGGACCTTCATTAAAGGGAATATTGCGGACAAAGCAATGATCGATTCCATCTTTTGTGAATGTAAGCCGGATATTGTGGTAAACCTTGCGGCCCAAGCAGGCGTGCGGTATAGCATTACCAATCCAGATGTCTATATAGAAGCAAACCTGATTGGCTTCTATAACATATTGGAAGCCTGTCGTCATTCCTATGACAATGGAGCAAAGGGCGTGGAACACTTGGTGTATGCTTCCTCCAGCTCTGTTTACGGTTCTAACAAAAAAGTGCCGTATAGTACTGAGGATAAGGTGGATAATCCGGTATCACTTTATGCAGCAACAAAAAAATCCAATGAGTTGTTGGCACATGCTTACAGTAAGCTCTATAACATTCCATCCACAGGACTTCGCTTCTTTACGGTGTATGGTCCTGCTGGCCGACCGGATATGGCTTACTTTGGTTTTACCAATAAACTTCTGAAGGGTGAAACCATTCAGATTTTTAACTATGGTAACTGCAAACGGGATTTTACCTATGTGGATGATATAGTGGAAGGTGTCCAGCGGGTGATGAAGAAGGCACCGGAAAAGAAAACAGGCGAGGATGGACTGCCAATTCCCCCTTATGCAGTTTATAATATTGGAAATTCCAGTCCGGAAAACCTGTTGGATTTCGTAGATATCCTGCAGCAGGAGTTGATCGCTGCCGGTGTGCTGCCGGAGGATTATGATTTTGAAGCCCATAAGAAACTAGTGCCTATGCAGCCTGGAGATGTGCCGGTGACCTATGCGGATACCAGCGCACTGGAGCGGGATTTTGGCTTTAAGCCAAATACCAGCCTGCGGGAAGGTTTGCGTAAATTTGCCCAGTGGTATAAAGCGTTCTATTTGTAATAATATAAAATAGGGACCGAGAAAGTGCATAGTAGGAGTTGCTCGAAATAATGGATTTTATGGATAAGACCATTGAAAACGGTGAAATCTACCGATTGGGAAATAACACAAATAAAACCGAAGGCTCTCGTCTGGATTGGCTGGATGTGCTGCGAGCATTGGCTATTTTGTTTGTGATGTATGGACATTTGCACAGTAAACAGTATGCTTTTTTTCTGTTTACCAGCCCAATTAAGATCCCCATGTTTTTTGCAATCAGCGGATATTTAATGTGCGGAAAAACAGAAAGCACCAAAGTTTTTTTACGACGGGTACGCCAAAGAGTGTTGGTCCCCGGGCTTATTTTGACTATCGTTTTTGGTTTGCGTTTGATTCTAACACAAGGACTGGAGTTTTATATAGACTACATAGTAGGTGTTCTGATCGGCACACGGGTGTGGTATATTGTTTGCTGTATCCTTGCGCAGATATTGTTTTACTTTTTGCAAAAAAAGCTTGGCTCCGGCTGGAAGCTGGGGGTAGCTGTTCTTCTGCTTGTAGTGGCAGGATTTGCCTTGAATATACCTGAATCCAGAGATCTGTTTCAGATTAGAACGACACTGATCTGTCAGTTTTACTTGCTCCTAGGATTCTGGATTAAAAAATATGAAAGCAAGCTTCTAGGCATGAAGCTTTGGATGCGTCTGGGAATGTTGGGTCTGTACATTGCCTTGGCAATTGGCAGCATGTTCCTGTTCCCCGGTAAAACACTGGATGTGCATGTGGACAAGTATTATAATATTCCATATTGCCTCCTTTTGATTACAGTGGGATGTGTGGCACTATTTGTTTGCGCCCAAAGTGTCAAGAAGTTTCCTCGGTGGCTTTGCTTGATCGGCCAGAATACATTGATTTTTTATATCCATTCAAGTTTATGGGAGGGTATGACAGAAAGAGCTTTTTCTGCACTAGGTGTTACAATACCAAATTCCTTTTACGGCGCACTGATATTACTGTTTTTTGCCTGTATTGGCTGTGGCGTTGAAGCGTATATACTGAACAGATTTTTCCCAGAAGCAAATGGAAGAAAACGAAAGAAAAAAGCTGTGGAGGCCTTATGAACAGCACAGAAATTTATGAATCCATATATAAAAGGCAACCTGCGGATGTGGCGTTTTGCCCCTATCGGGTCTGTCCGGTGGGTGCCCACGTGGATCACAATAAGGGTAAGATCACCGGTCTTGCATTGGACAAGGGCATCCATATTGCATACAGTCCAAAAATGAACGGTGTTGTGGAGCTGGTTTCCCTGCAGTTTTCCAAGCGGGCACAGTGGCACGTGGCGGCTGTGCCGGAAGAGAAGGAAAACGACTGGGCGGACCAGCTGCGGGGCGCAACTATGATGCTGGCACAAAAGCACAGGCTGACTGTGGGTTTGTGCGGCGTGGTGGAAGGCAGCCTGCCCATTGGGGGACTTTCCTCCTCTGCAGCAGTGATTTTGGCGTTTTTGTGCGCCTTGTGCAAGGTCAACGGACTGAATATTTCCGATCAGGAACTGATCCTGACTGCCCAGGCAGCAGAAAATAAATATGTGGGTGTATCCTGCGGACTGCTGGACCAGTGCTGTGAGGTCTATTCCAAAAAAGACCACCTTTTGTATCTGGATACCAAGGATTGCAGCTACGAGTTGATTGCCACCCCTGCCAATATGAAGCCTTACAAGATCGCCGTTTTCTTCTCCGGTTTGGAGCGCAGCTTGGCAGGCTCTAAGTATAATATGCGTGTGGACGAGTGTCGCAGCGCAGCCTATTCCATGTTAGCCTATGCGGGCATCGAGTACGGAAAAATTGTGGATACCAATCTGCGGGACGTGCCTATTGATGTGTATTTGCAGTATAAGGACCGTTTGCCAGAGCCCTTTGCCAAGCGGGCAAAGCATTATTTTGAGGAAGTCTTACGGGTTGAGAAAAGTGTAGAAGCTTGGCGGCGAGGCGATATTGAAGCTTATGGTAAGCTGTCCACAGAGAGCGGCTACAGTTCTATTTATAACTATGAAACCGGCTCTCCGGAGTTGAAAGCGCTCTATGAAATTATGGCGAACACAGACGGTATTTACGGCGGACGGTTCTCTGGCGCAGGCTTCAAGGGCTGCTGTATGGCACTGATCGACCCAGCTTATGAAGAAACTGTGGTGGAAAATGTCAAACGGGAATACCTGAAGAAGTTCCCGGATCTGGGTGAAAAATTCTCGGCGCATATCTGCCAAAGTGCTGACGGAGTAGGAAGCTTATGAAATGTCTGATTTTAGCAGCGGGTTATGCTACCCGGCTGTACCCCTTAACAGAAAATTTCCCCAAGCCCCTTTTGAAGGTGCAGGAGAAAACGATCTTAGACTGGCTGGTGGACGATCTGGACACCGCCGGACTGATCGATGAATATGTGGTGATCTCCAATCACCGGTTTGCCCATCACTTTGACGACTGGGCAAAGACCAAACAGCAGAAGATCACCGTGGTGGACGACGGAACAAGCACCAACGAAACCCGTCTGGGCGCGGTGAAGGATATTCAGTTTGCCATTGACAAGCTGGAACTGGACGATGATATGATTGTGATCGCCGGTGACAATGTGCTGTCCTTCAGCCTGACAAAATTTGCCCGCTATGCAAAGGAAAAGGGAACGCCCTGCATTATGCGCTATTATGAGGCAGACTCCCAAAAGCTGTCCAAAAGTGGTGTGGTAGAAATTGATGAGAATGACCGGGTGCTGTGTATGGAGGAAAAGCCTGCCCAGCCGAAGTCCAACTGGTGCTGCCCGCCTTTTTACTATTACACGAAAGAGGCGGCAAAAATGGTGGAAACCGGCATTGCCGCCGGCTGCGGTACAGACGCCCCCGGCAGCTTTATCGCCTGGCTTTGCAAGGAGCTTCCTGTTCACGCAATGGAAATGCCCGGCAGACGCTACGATATCGGAAATCTCCAAAGCTACCACCAGGTCCAAAAGGAATATCAGGGAATCAAATAAGAAAACAGACTGACGGCTTGCCGTCAGGCTGTTTTGTAATTTAATTAAACTTCTTTGCTCTTGGTGGCGATTTCCATCAGGCACTTTGCGGTGAATTCTGCGGGGGTCATTGCACCCAGATCGTCGCCCTTGCGGGTACGGACGGAAACAGTGCCGTTTTCCATATCCCGGTCGCCCACTACCAGCATATAGGGAACTTTTTGCAGCTGAGCCTCGCGGATCTTGTAGCCCAGCTTCTCAGAGCGGTAATCGCCCTCGGCGCTGATGCCCACATTTTTCAGATCCTCAACAAGACCTTTACAGTAATCGTGTGCCCGGTCGGTAATGGGCATCACCCGAACCTGCTCGGGCATCATCCACAGCGGCAGTGCGCCGGCGTAACGCTCAATCAGGTAAGCCAGTGTGCGCTCGTAGCAGCCCAGGCTGGTGCGGTGGATAATATAGGGGGTCTTTTTCTGACCGTCTGCATCCACATATTCCATACCGAACTTCTGTGCTAGCAGCATATCGATCTGGATGGTAACGATGGTGTCTTCCTTGCCAAAAACATTCTTATACTGAATGTCCAGCTTCGGGCCGTAGAAGGCGGCTTCATCAATGCCGATTTCGTACTCGACGCCCAGATTGTCCAGGATGTTGCCCATAACCTTCTGAGCTTCTTCCCATTGCTGGGCAGTACCCTCGTACTTAATGCCGGCACGGGCGGGGTCCCACTGGGAGAACCGGAAAGTGCAGTTTTCCAGCATACCAACGGTATCGAGAACATACTTCGCCAGCTCCAGACAGCCACGGAATTCTTCCTCCAGCTGATCCGGGCGAAGGACCAGGTGACCCTCGGAAATGGTGAACTGACGGACGCGGATCAGACCGTGCATCTCGGCGGAGTCCTCATTACGGAACAGGGTGGAAGTCTCACCCAAACGCATAGGCAGATCCCGGTAGGAACGGGCGCGGTTCAGGTAGACCTGATACTGGAAGGGGCAGGTCATAGGACGCAGTGCAAAGCACTCCTTCTCCTCGTCGTCCGGATCGCCCATAATGAACATACCGTCCCGGTAGTGATCCCAGTGACCGGAGATCTTATACAGATCCCGCTTTGCCATCAAGGGGGTCTTGGTCAGCAGATAGCCGCGCTTCTGCTCCTCGTCCTCGATCCAGCGCTGGAGCTTTTGGATCACCCGTGCGCCCTTGGGGAGCAAAATGGGCAGACCCTGACCGATTTCTTCTACAGTTGTGAAGAATTCCAGCTCACGACCCAGCTTGTTGTGATCCCGCTTGAGAGCCTTAGCCTGTGCCTCCAGATACTGATCTAGCTCGTCCTTGGAGGGGAAGGCAATGCCGTAAATGCGCTGGAGCATCTTCCGGCTGCTATCACCACGCCAGTAAGCGCCGCAGGACTTGGTCAGCTTAAAGCCGTTGTGCTTCACACGACCGGTGTGATCCAGGTGAGGACCGGCGCACAGGTCGGTAAATTCGCCCTGGGTATAGAAGGAGATGACTGCATCCTCCGGCAGATCCTGAATTAACTCCACCTTGTAGGGCTCGCCCAGAGATTCCATATAGGCAATTGCCTCTGCCCGGGGCTTTTCGCTGCGCTCCAAGCGGATGCGCTCCTTGCAGATCTTCTTCATTTCTGCTTCGATCTTCTCTAAGTGCTCCGGGGTGAAGGAGAATGGGGCATCAAAGTCATAGTACCAGCCTTCATCGATGGCAGGACCGATAGCAAGCTGCACCTCCGGCCACAGACGCTTGACTGCCTGTGCCATAATGTGGGAGCAGGTGTGCCAGAAGGTTTTGCGGTACTCAGGATTTTCAAAGGTGTACAGATTTTCTTCGCTCATAATAGTTTCCTCCTTAAGTTGGGAAGGCATAAAAATAGCCACCCCTGATGTTCAGGGGTGGGATACAAAAGTATTCCACGGTTCCACCCTGGTTGCAGATTTCTCTGCCACTCATTGACGCAATAACGGGCGCACCCGGACTGCCATTTCCGGCAGTCGGCTCAGAAGGGGTAGCCACTTTGCAGGGGTACAAGGTCATTACACCATACAGACCTCTCTCTGAGAATCTTACAAAGCACCGTGTCTTCCTCACAGCTTTTCACTAAAAATCAATATACCACAAAATAATCTGTCTGTCAATGGCAATCCACATCCCTTGACGGACTGTTTTTTTGTACAGATGGCATACATTGCAGGCGGGCAAAGTGGAGGTAAAATGTGAAAAAACAGGTAAATTTTTATGGCTGCGGGAACAAAAATTCAGAAAAATAAGGCAAAATCAGTTACCATAATCAAGTTGTCACCGGTTATTATAAAAAGTTACATAATTTAACGAATTATGTCAACAAGCTTTGGTCAAACCACTAGATATAGTGCTTAGAATTGGGAAATTATGTATATATAGCGAAAAAAGTTTACATAAATTTTTGTACATAATTGCGTTAAAAGTTGTCATATTACCGAGTTTAGCAGAAAAGACTTGACTTTTTCGAAATATTTGTTATAATGGCCCTACAGTCCTTTTCAGGATTGTTTTTCTTTGTTACCAATTGATACCGCTTTTGCGGCGGAATGAAGAGTGAATGTTTGCGAAAAGGAGGTCTATTTCTTGCAGCTTATTTCAATCAACAGAAACAAAAAGCTTACCCGTGTGGCTGCGGTGCTGATGGTGATGTTTTGCCTGTCCAGCCTGCTGGCAACCCCGGCGTTTGCGCAGAATACATATGTGATTACCGATGGCGATCAGGTGACAGTGCATACCACTTATGCAACCAACCCGGAAAAGGTCCTCAGTGAGGCAGGATTCTTGCTTAGTGAAGAAGATTCTTATACCACCCAGGCATCCTGGACCGGCGGCGAGATCACCGTCCAGCGGGCGCAGCAGATCACTGTGAAGATCTGCAGAGAAACTGTGGAGACTACCAGCAACGGCGAGACCGTCCAGGCGCTGCTGGAGCGGCTGGGAGTTCCCGCAGATAAAAATTATGAAGTTTCTCAGGCAATGGATGCAATGACCTTTGATGGCATGGAGCTGTCTGTGGATCAGGTGGTCCGCCAGTCTGAGACCTATACTGTGGAGATCCCCTACGAGATCACTTACTGCGATGACCCCACTATGGAGGCAGGTCAGGAGCGGATCGTCAGCGAGGGTGCTCTCGGTCAGATGCTGCGGAAGGCAGATGTTGTGTATGTCAATGCACAGGAGCAGAGCCGTACCGTGGTAGAGGAGACTGTGCTGCAGCAGCCTGTCAATCAGGTGGTAGCTGTGGGCACCGGTGAGAATGTAGGCGGTGAAAAGGGCGTTATTATTGGCGATGGTGTCATTATTCTGCCCACCGGCGAAGTCCTGACTTATACCAGAACCGGTCAGTTCGTTGCCACCGGCTACAGCCAGTTCAACGAGGGCTGCGATGAGATCACAGCTACCGGCTCTCACGTCCGTCCCGGTGTGGTTGCAGTGGACCCCACTGTGATCCCCTACGGCACCCGTATGTTCATCGTTTCCAACGACGGTGCTTACATCTACGGTCTGAGCACTGCAGAGGACTGCGGCGGTGCAATCAAGAACAACCGTGTGGACCTGTACTTCGAAACCGACCCGGAATGCTTCCAGTTTGGTGTGCGTAACTGCACCATCTATTTCCTGGGCGACGCCAACTGGCGATAATATGGATTGCAAAACTGCCTTTGTGTTGTTATAATGACACAAAGGCAGTTTTTGTCTGTTTGTGTGAATGTAGGGCGGGGGCTTGCCCCCGCCGCCAACGATCCCATATGTCTAACGGCGGGAGCAAGCCCCCGCCCTACGATTGCTGCGCCAAGACTGCCTAACAAGTACAAATATGAGGTTTTCCTATGATAGATGTTTGCAATATTCAGGTGATGAAGCCGCTGCTGGAAGAACACGGGTTTCATTTTTCCAAGGCAAAGGGTCAGAATTTTCTGATTGCCCGGTGGGTGCCGGAGGAAATTGCCCGGCAGTCCGGTGTAGATAAGACGGCAGGCGTACTGGAGATCGGTCCGGGCATTGGACCGCTGACCCAGCAGCTTTGTCTGAATGCCCAAAAGGTCTGTGCTGTGGAGCTGGATAAGCGCTTAGCGCCTATTCTGGATAAAACCGTTGGCGAGTTTGAGAACCTGCAGATCGTTTGGGACGATGTTCTTAAGCAGGATGTGAAAAAGCTTGTACAGGTGCAGTTCCCCGGTCTGCGCCCCATGGCCTGCGCCAACCTGCCCTATTATATCACTTCTCCTATTCTGACTGCCCTGCTGGAGGCTGAGTGCTTCGAGGCTGTCACCGTAATGGTACAGAAGGAAGTGGCAGTACGGATCGCCGCAAAGCCCGGCACAGCGGATTACAGCGCCTTTACAGTGTTTTGCCAGTACTATGCAGAGCCAGAAATATTGTTCGATGTGCCTGCTCACTGCTTCCTGCCCCAGCCGAAGGTCACCTCTGCGGTGGTTACCCTGCGGACGCGGAAGGAATTGCCCTGGGATATCCACAGTAAGGAAATTTTCTTCCGCACTGTGCGCTCTAGCTTTGCTATGCGCCGGAAAAAGCTCAGCAACGGCTTGGCATCCGGCTTCCCGGAGCTGGGAAAGGCGGGGGCAGAGAATGTGATCCGCGCCTGCGGTTTGAGCGAAAATGTTCGTGGCGAAACACTGGATATTTCCCAGTTTGCAGCCATTGCCAACGAGATTGTTCGCAGAAAGGGATAATATGTACGAATTTTTACTACTAGATATGGATGATACCATTCTGGACTTCAAGAAGGCGGAAGAGGTGGCCCTGAAAAAGACTTTACGTTCCTTTTCTTTAGAGCCAACCGATGAGGTCTGCGCCCGCTATAGCGCCATTAACCAAGGCTATTGGGAAATGCTGGAGCGCAAAGAGATCACCCGGGAAAGGCTAAAGGTTCAGCGCTTTGGTGATCTTTTTGAAGAATATGGCATCGATATCGATAGCGAGCTTTGCGCCAAGCGGTATGTGGAAAATCTGGCACAGGGTCACTTCTTTATGCCCGGGGCAGAGAAAGCGGTGCGTAGCCTGTCGAAAAAATATAAGCTTTATATGGTCAGCAACGGTGCGACCGATGTGCAGCTGAGCCGGCTGGCAAGCGCCGGAATTTCGAAGTATTTCCAGGAAGTTTTTATTTCTCAGCAGGTGGGCGTGGATAAGCCGGACAAGCTGTTTTTTGAGCGGTGCTTCTCCAAAATCCCGGATTTTTATAAGGACAAAGCGATCATTGTGGGCGATAGTCTGACTTCCGATATTTTGGGCGGACGAAATGTAGGCATCGCGACCTGCTGGGTCAACGCAAATAAAAAGCCCGCCAGGCGCGACATCCCGGCGGACTATGAGATCACAGCGCTCAGCGAATTAGAGGCACTACTGGAAAAACTGTAAAGCTTAGTTATTAGAGGTTGCCATCATATTAGCACGTCATTGCGAGAAGCGAAGCGACGTGGCAATCTCCTGTTTACAAAAGGACTATCATACTTTCTCACCGACGAGAAAGTATGCAAAGAGTCGCCGAGGACCCCCCGCATGGTCCTCGAAGTCGGATCGTAGCCATGTCGTTCTGTGGGCCAAGGAGTTGGGTCTAGTCATTGTCTTCCTAAGACCGCTTGGCCTCCGACTTCTCCTGTTTACAAAAGGACTATCATACTTTCTCAGCGACGAGAAAGTATGCAAAGAGTCGCCGAGGACCTCCCGTATGGTCCTCG
>JAZQDL010000045.1:0-2328 GCA_045546835.1 Faecousia sp. | reverse complement strand
AATGTAAATACCTTGCCGGCAACATCAGCACAGCCGAAACCTGTCAGCCGCAGGATGCCGATGGCGGATATTTGGTTTCCGGTGGACACCGCAGCGATCACGTGGGACATAGGGATTTCCTCCAGTGTTTACACAATAATATATTACTATATCACTTTCTAGGCAAAAATTCAATTCCAATCCACATATTACCAGCAGTTTTGGGGAAACTAAGCTGCGAGGTGAGCATATGCAGCAAGAAAATATGAACTATACTGGTCCGATGACCGATGAAAATATTGCGGGTATCTTTGAAGGGGCGGCGGATTTTATCCGCCGGGAGCTGCGCTGCGGCGAGCGCACGGTCTATGCCTATGCCATTGACGGACTGATCGCTTCTGCCTATGCTTCGGATTATATTTTCAAGCCGATCACCCAGCACCTGTCTGCACCTACAATGCAGGCACTTTATGACCGGGCGCTGTCAGGTATGATCTATAATAATGTAGCAGTTCCCTGTAAAGATTTGAATAATGTGGCGTTTTTGCTGGTGAACGGCTTTTGCGTGGTGCTGTTTCCGGAAGTGGGTGCAATCGGTTTTGAGGTACGGACACCGGATAAGCGGGGCACGAGCGCACCGGAGGTTGAAAATACCGTCAAGGGCGCAAAGGATGCATTCGTTGAGACCATCCGCTCCAATACCAGCTATGTGCGGCGGCATTTGCGCTCTCCGGACCTGCGGCTAACCGAAATGCAGGTGGGGAGAAGAAGTCTTACCAATGTAAGCGTTCTTTGGCTGGAGGGGATCACCAACCGACAATTGGTGGACCGTATGGTTGCCCGCTTGCAGGCAATTGATATTGACGGGATGCTGTCGCCTTCATCGGTGGAGGAATATGTGACCGGTTCCCGGTCCACCGCATTTCCGTTGCTGCAATATACAGAGCGGGCAGACCGGTTTGCACAGGGCCTTCTGGACGGACGGGTGGGTCTGCTCATAGATGGATTGCCCTTGGGGTATCTTGCACCTGCAGATCTGATGTATTTAATGGAAAGCCCGGAGGACCGGGGGCGGGATTATATTGGTGCTTCTGCGGTTCGCGTTTTGCGGTATTTGGCGCTGCTTGCTAGCTTGCTTTTGCCGGGGATCTATGTGGCACTGGCAACCTTCCATCAGGCGGTGATCCCGCTGCCGTTGCTGCGGTCGATCATAGACAGTAAGCAATCTGTACCTTTTTCCACCATTGCAGAAGTGTTGGGGCTGTTGATCGCCTTTGAGCTTTTGCAGGAATCCGGCTTGCACCTACCCCAAGCAATTGGGCAGTCCGTTTCGGTGGTGGGCGGTATCGTGGTGGGAACAGCGGCAGTGGAGGCAGGGCTGATCTCCCCGGTGGCACTGATTATGGTGTCCATTGCCGGTGTCTGCGGCTTTGTGCTGCCAAACCGGGATCTTGCCAACGCGGTGCGGATCTGGCGATTTGGGATTGCGGTTCTTTCAGCGGTGGCAGGACTGTACGGCACTGGGGCAGGTGTGCTGATCCTGCTGATTCATTTGGCAGGACTAAAATGCCTGGGTGTGCGGTATTTGGATCACACAGGAAACTTTTTCCGCAGACGACTGAAAAAACAAGTATACCGGGCAAAAAAGCTGAACCCGAAGGATAGGAGGAACCAGAAATGAAACGGATCATTTTATATTGTCTGATACTGGGTGGATTGCTGGCGATCCCGGTTGAAAAGCTGGATGTGGGAAAGCTGGAGCCTGTGCAGGCGGTATGGGTCTATCTTGAGGACGAAAAGCTTGTGTTGGAAACAGACACGGAGGATAAGGGCAGCGGTCAGAATGTAGATGTGGCGCTTGCAGATCTAGAGAATCGTTGCAAGGGGATCATTTATCTGGATACGGCGCAATTTCTGCTGGTGTCAGAGGATGCGACCGAACACATTCCTGCACTGGGCAAGCACCTGAAGGGGTCTGTTAAGGTCTGCCAGTGGGACGGAAAGGGCAGTGTTGCAGATGCGGCAAAATATATGGCAGCCCACGAAAACGGCTGCAAATTAAGCGACTGGAATCAGGGCGTAAAATTGCCTGTTTTACCCCTTTGAAAAAAGAAATAAAAAAAGTTGAAAAAAAGTGAAAAAAGTTCTTGACAAAGCAGACAAGCTGTGATAAATTAATCAGGCTCACCGCTGAGCGGGGAGCAGTTGTGTACCTTGTAAATTGAATAACGCAAAGACGAACTATAACACCTTGGACAATTTATTGAAAATGGATTGTTTAAGATTATTCGTGTACGAATAAAAACAGCCAACGAAAATTCTTGAGTAATATTTGCTAGACAAATTATT
>JAZQDL010000044.1:0-18699 GCA_045546835.1 Faecousia sp. | reverse complement strand
TACCACGAAACCATCAAAGGTCAATCTCCCAGAACGATTTCAGAATATTATCTTGACTTAAGAATGTTCTTTCGTTTCATTAAATTAATGCGCGCTGATATGCCTATTCACACGCACTTGGATGATATCGACATTCGTGATGTCGATCTTAATCTTATTCGTAGTATTACCACTTCTGATGTCTTCGATTTTCTTTCCTATCTTGCCAATGACCGTACAGCCAATCCGGACGCAGCTGCACCGGACTATGGAATCTCTCCTGCTGCGCGCGCCAGAAAGCTGTCTGCGCTGAAATCCTTTTATAAGTATCTGACCGTCCGCACGAAGCAGCTAACAGAAAATCCGGTTGCTGATCTGGAGTATCCCAAGCTGCGGAAAAGTCTGCCGAAATACCTAACTATGGAGCAATCTGCAGCATTATTGCGCTCTGTAGACGGTACGAATAAAGCCCGTGATTATGCTATTTTAATGATATTTTTAAGCTGCGGAATCCGTCGCAGTGAGCTGGTTGGTCTAAATTTATCTGATGTATATGAAGACCGGCTGCGTGTGGTTGGTAAAGGAAATAAAGAAAGAATCGTCTATTTCAGTACCCCCTGCCGAAAAGCCATCGACGCATATCTTGTCGAACGCAACAAAAAAGTTCTTACGGATAATCGTGCGTTATTTGGATCTCGCAACGGTAACCGAATCAGTGTGACTGCAGTTCATCGATTGGTCGATAAAGCTTTACTAAAGGCTGGTTTGGATGCAACCCAGTTTTCTGCCCACAAATTGCGCCATACTGCAGCCACAATGATGCTTTCCGGAGGCGTAGATGTTAAGACAGTTCAGGAAGTTTTAGGTCACGAAAACCTGAATACAACCCAAATTTACACCCACATCGAGAACACAGAGCTTAAAATTGCTGCAGAGGCAAATCCTATCTCAAAACTGGACTTTACAGAAGAAGAATAAGCGCCCATCTCCCCTTTTACATTGCTATTTCAATCGCTTCCCGGAGGTTTTTGACCCGATAAACGGTCAAGCCTTCGGGAATTTCCAACTTTTCGGATGTGTTTTTAGGGATTATGCACTTCTTAAACCCAAGTCTTGCAACTTCTGCGAGTCTTTGATTGGTGTGTGAAACAGAACGAATCTCCCCTGTTAAGCCGATTTCACCAATGGCAACAAGGTCGTGATCAATCACCTGATCCCGATAAGAAGACGCAACCGCCAGAACCACAGGAAGGTCTGCACCTGGCTCATCCAGGCGGAGTCCGCCGATTACGTTGATATAGGCGTCAAACACATTCAGTTTCATTCCTCCCCGCTTTTCTGCAACTGCAAGAAGAAGCGCAGCACGGTTAAAATCAAAGCCATCGGCGGTTCGTCTCGGCACATTAAAAGAAGTCTTGGACACAAGAGCTTGTACTTCCGCCAGAACAGGTCTTGATCCCTCCATAACACAGGCAACACAAGTACCGGATGCCCCTTCCGGGCGTCCGTCCAGCAGCATTTGGGAAGGATTTGGAACTTCGATCAAGCCGCAATCTCCCATTTCGAAAACGCCGATCTCATTGGTAGAACCAAAACGGTTTTTTGCAGCACGCAAAAGTCTATAAGATGAATTTGGATCACCCTCAAAGTATAGAACGCAGTCAACCATATGCTCAAGAACCTTCGGACCGGCGATCGCACCGTCTTTATTGATATGTCCTACTACAAATACAGTGATCCCCTGGGATTTAGAAAGCTGCATTAGGGTCATTGTGCAGTCTTTAACCTGAGAAATACTACCGGGAGAGGATTCGTTCAGCTCGTTATAAAGGGTCTGGATTGAGTCAGCGATCAAGATATCCGGCTGAACTTCTTCAACTGCTTCCAATATGTCAGATAAACGGGTTTCAGACAGGATATACAGCTCCTCGGGCTGGACACCTATTCTCTGAGCCCGTAATTTCAGTTGCTTTTCACCTTCTTCACCGGAAACATACAAAACCTTTCTGCCGGCGCACAGGCTGTTACAGATCTGCAGCAGCAAGGTGGATTTACCGATACCGGGCGCACCGCCTACCAGGACCAGAGAACCAGCAACAGCGCCGCCTCCCAGAACACGATCAAGCTCACCGATACCCGTGGAAAAGCGGATCTCGTGGTCTGTGTCAACCTGACACAACCGCTGCGCACTGCGGCTGATGCCAACCGGGGCGGATTTTACCATGCCCGCAGGCAAGGGCTTTTCAATATGTTCTTCGATTGTATTCCAAGCGCCACAAGCAGGACATCTCCCCTGCCATTTTGCAGTTTCTCCACCGCAAGCAGTACAGTAAAAAACACTTTTTATCTTTGCCATAATTATCGGCTCCTTTTTCTCTATGTACTAATTATAGCAGTCAATTTACCTGTGGTCAAGCAGCGGGTTCTGCGTTTAGATATCTACTGCAGGCGGATGCAATCACACAGCACAGTTTTCGCTGGTATTCATCACTCCGCAGCAGCGCTTCCTCCTCCGGATTGGATAAAAACCCACATTCAACCAGAACGCCGGGACAGTTGATGTGCTGCATCAAATATACTCCGTCTGCCTTTTTTATCTTACGGTTGCTTATAGAATTTAAACATTCTGAATATGTATCCTGAATTACTTTTGCAAGAATATTGCTGCCCTCTGTTGGTGCATAAAAAACCTGGGCACCGCTGTATCTGCTCTGTGCAAAATTATTTTGATGGATACTGATGTATACAGCATTCTCAGTCTCATTGGCTATTCGAACCCGCTGCTTCAAATCGGAAACTTTTTTTGATGCAATACTGTTTCCCTCTGTATGGACCGATCGATCTGTTGTGCGGATCATTATCGTTTTGAGTCCTAGTAAGTGACACAGATCCTCAAGTTTTAATGAGATTTCCAAATTGATCTGACTTTCCGGTACACCGGTACACGACATTGCACCCCCGTCGACCCCGCCGTGTCCTGCATCGATCACAATACATTTTCTGTTCTCAACCGGCGAATTTTCAGAAATCACTGTTAACGTCCGGCTTCCCAAAAATGCAATCAATATCAGGCCTGCGATTACAAAAAAGTACACCGAAAAAATCCTTAAATATAGTTTTCTATTTATCATATACAACACCTCCCTATACCATATGATGCTACTTCCTAACAATGAACCAATGTGCACAATGCGGCATAGTATGACCCGGAACGACTGTTTCAGTATCAAAATGATAGGAGGAATTTGTCTTGCAACGAAATCCTGAACTAAGCGGCAAAGAAGGTCGCTTGCCGGCAATGGCACCTCTTGCAAATCCCTATGTTCCGTTCCAGTTGGAATGTCCACCCCGGTACGAACCGCGGACTGCCCTGGTCCGTGGCACGCTGTTTCCTGGTCTGGATCTTCCTTTTATGGGTATGGTGAACAAGGAAGATCAGCCGGTAACACCACTGACGGAGCTTCAGTGTTTAAACTTCGGAATTCAGGAGCTGGCGCTTTATCTGAATACGCACAAAGAGGATCAGGAGGCACTGGACCTGTACCGTAATTTGCAGAAAATGTATAAAAAAGGTCGTGAAGTCTATGAGAAAGAGTATGGGCCCTTAAACCACTTATCCCAAACTGAAGGTCAATATCGGTGGCTGGATGACCCGTGGCCGTGGGAATACGCAGCAAATCGGGAGGTATAATTATGTTTATTTATGATAAAAAACTCCAGTATCCTGTGAAAGTTGCCCGCCCTAATCCGAAACTGGCATCGATCATCATTTCTCAGTACGGCGGTCCGGACGGTGAGCTTGGCGCATCCTTGCGTTATCTTTCTCAACGTTATTCAATGCCCTTTGATGAACTGAAGGGTCTGCTGACGGATATCGGAACTGAAGAGCTTGGCCACCTGGAAATGGTTGGAGCGCTGGTTCACCAGCTTACCAGAAACCTGAAGGATTCTCAAATCGAAGGCACTGAATTTGCCCCCTATTTTGTTGACCACACTGTAGGCGTGTATCCCACAGCAGCGTCCGGTTATCCCTGGAGCGCTGCAACCATAGCAGTTAAAGGCGATCCCATCGCTGACCTGACTGAGGATCTGGCTGCAGAGCAAAAGGCACGGGTGACCTACGACAACATTCTACGTTTAAGTGACGATCCGGATGTGAATAATGTGATCAAATTCCTGCGTCAGCGGGAGATCGTTCACTTCCAGCGGTTCGGTGAGGCAATGCAGCTTCTGCGGGAAAAACTCAATCAGAAGAATGTATATTATATGAACCCGGCTAAGGATATGTAAAGAAGGTGGCTGGCACTCAACAGAGTGCCAGCCTGAATTTTTCCCGGGAAATAGATTATACCGTTCTTCCGGTAAGACTATATGCAAGCATTGTCATAAAATCTGCGTTCTCGAAAGCCGAAAGTGCACTTAAAGCAGTTTGCGTATGGTCTTTTACCATCTGATCACAGGCTTCAAGACCGTATAACTGGACAAATGTATTCTTATTCTCGTCAACGCCCACAGCTTTTCCAAGAGCTTTAGCATCCCCAATCAGATCCAGCATATCATCCCGGATCTGAAATGCCAGTCCAAGATGCGATGCAAACTCTGCTGCAGCAGATAATTGTTTTTCATTTCCTCCAGCAGAAAGAACGCCAAGCATACAAGCAGCACGGATCAGTGCACCGGTCTTTCGGCTTTGAATATCCAAAACCTCCTGGCTGCTGCACAGCCTTTCCTCGCTTTGCATATCCAGCACCTGACCGCCAACCATTCCCAATTCACCTGAACAGTTGGATAAAATTTCTACCGCACGAATTCTGGTTTCAGCATTAAACGGTGCACCTGCCAGGAAAGAAAAAGCTGCTGTTAACAGTGCATCACCTGCGAGAACTGCAATTGCCTCACCAAACACCTTATGATTGGTAGGCTTTCCGCGGCGTAAATCGTCATTATCCATACAAGGAAGATCATCGTGAATCAGGCTATATGTATGGATCATCTCGACTGCAGTAGCAAAGGGAGCAGCTTTTTTCCAGTCACCGCCGCACATTCTGCAAAAATCAAGCGTGAGAATTGGGCGCAGTCTTTTACCGCCTGCAAGCAGGCTGTAGCGCATTGCAGAAAACAAATCTTTTTGCGGTTCAGCATCGTAGTGAAAGCATTTTTCATCCAAATAATGTTCAATAAATTCTGTATACTTCAGGATCTGGTCATCAAAGGACTGGCTCATCTGCAAAATCCTCCTCCACAGGGCTTCCATCTGGTGCAGTGCTGATTTTTTTCACTTGAAGTTCAGCATTGTCTAAAAGCTTTCCGCAGCTTCTCACAAGCTCAGTGCCTTCCTGAAACAGCTTCAAGGATTCCTCTAGTGCCACATCTCCCCGTTCCATAGAACGGACGATCTGTTCAAGTCGTTCGATTTTTTCCTCAAAGGTCTGATTTTTCTGGCTCATAAAAATTCCTCCTCAATTTGGGTAACAGCTGCTGTCAGATTTCCATCGCTAAGTCTGACATTTATGATATCACCGGCAGCAACCTGCTTAACAGAGCGCACCACTTCCCTGTCCGCATTTTGTGTCATCGCATAGCCTCTGGACAAAACCTTGAGTGGACTCATTGCATCCAATTTCGATGTAGCTGCGAGAAAACGCTGCTTTTCTTTACTTATGATATGGTTGTGGGATGCAATCAATCGGTTTTTCAGCATATCCACATCTTTCCGTCGTTGATTCAGATAGACTGTCGGCCCCTGCAAGGCAGGACTTGCTGCCAGCATCTGCAGGTGCCTGCGTGCACTGTTTAGTTGTCTGCTAAGGGCAGTTGAAACTGCAGATAGTGCATTGTCCAGGTATTGCCGCAAGGCGTCCTGATCGGGCACCGCCAGTTCCGCAGCATTCGATGGCGTTGCAGCACGCAGATCTGCAACGAAATCAGAGATCGTAACATCCGGTTCATGACCCACCGCGGAAATAACAGGAATTTGGGAATTGTAGATCCCATAGGCAACCAACTCATCGTTAAATGCCCAAAGGTCTTCAATCGAGCCACCTCCGCGCCCTACGATCAGAATATCCGCCAGCTTATGACGGTTGGCATATCGGATAGCTGCAGCGATTTCTGCCGGCGCTTCAGCGCCCTGAACCCGCACGGGCAATAATATAACTTTCGCCAGTGGATACCGTTTCCGCAAAATTCGCAGCATATCGTGTATCGCTGCGCCTGCTGAGCTGGTTACAATTCCAATCACCTTAGGAAACTTTGGAAGCGGCTTTTTGTGAGCGGGATCAAACAGTCCCTGGGATGCCAGCTTTGTTTTCATCTGCTCAAAAGCGGCATACAGATCACCCACGCCATCCAGTGCCAACGCTTCGCAATAGAGCTGGTAAGCGCCGTCTCTGGGGTATACACTGATTCTGCCCATTGCAATGATCTGCATACCGTTATCCGGCCGAAATTTCAGCCGCGATGCATTTCCGCGGAACATAACACATTTCAGTGCGCCTTCCGCATCCTTTAACGTGAAATAATGATGTCCGGAGGGATAGACCTTGTAGTTACTGATCTCACCTCTGACAGCAAGGTTCGCCAGCAGCCGGTCACCGTCCATCATTGCGCGGATATATTCATTTACTTGGGTGATGGATAATGTTCTCTGGGTCATTAGATCCCTCCTGTATGCGGTAAGCGAGAACCGCAACGCCTAAAGCATTATCGGTAGAATACTGAGGCTGTGCAAAAACAGGGGCAAACGGCTGGCAAAGTTCTCTCAACATAGAATTAGACGCCACACCGCCGGAAAATACCACAGGCAGATCCGGATATTGCTTCATTGCTTGCTCAGTTGCCCGGATGATCCCGTTGCAAATGCAGCGCAGAACAAAACCGGCTGTTTCAACAGGGTCATTATGTGCTGTATGGTACTGCTGCACCTTATTCTGCACGCCGGAAAGAGAAAATTCCATATTACTGCATTTTACGGAAAAAACATCATCTCTTATGGCACATTTACTTAGCTCGTCCAAATGCTTACCTGACGGGAACGGCAGATTCAGAAGCTGACCGGTACGGTCGATCAATTGACCTGCTGAAATGTCAGTCGTTCCACCTATTCGGCGGCAATGGGCGCTGCACCCGTCAGGCTCTACAAAAAGCAATTCAGTTGTACCCCCGGATAAATGCCAGGCAAGATGAGACCTGTCCATCAGATCCATTCTGCTTGCGCTCCACAGGGATGCTGCTACGTGTCCCTGCTGATGGGAACACTCGATTAGCGGCACGTGCAGAGCATCTGCCAGAAGTTTTGCGTGGGAAAGTCCGACCAGGAAACAGGGCATATAACTTCCCTCAACCGCCCGGGGTCGGGTGCTGACGCCAACTGCAGTCACAGCATCCGTAGATATATGGGAAAACAGCCTGCCGGAAAGCTCCGGCAGGCTTGCAGTGTGATGATATACAGCGTCACTTTGACGCAGACCAAGAGCTCCTTCCTTTACAGGCAGGAGCTTAGAATGGTTCTCGCCATTAACGCCATCGTAATAAGCAATAGATGTAGTGTAATTACTGGTATCGAAACCAATTACGCTCATTGGGAAACCTCAGATGTTAAACTTCTGGCAAAGGAACCGAGAATTCCATTCACGAAAGAACCGGTTTCATCGCCGTCATATATTTTTGTAATGCGGACTGCTTCGGAAATTGCGACGCCGGTCGGCACATCGTCTACATACAATATTTCAAAAATAGCCAATTGCATAGTGGTACGGGCCAGTCTGGAAATTCTGGACACATCCCAGCCAATGGAGAACTTGCGGATTGTATCGTTGAGTTCATCTACCCGATTTGCCACTCCTGAAACAACTTTATCAATGTACCCCATCTGCGTACGGCTGGGGCGCTCTGCATAGACATCATTTTCCTGTGACAGCTTGGCATAATATTCCTTATCCAATCTGATAGCAACAACCTGCTCAGGTTCTTCCTCGGTAAATTCCCGACCGTAGATCAGATGGATTGCCAACTCTCTGGCATTTGCTCTAGTCATCTGCACTCCTCACTGGCGGGCAATTCCGCATACATTAATGTTTACAGCGAAGATATCAACGCCTGCCATTGCGGAAATCGCATTGGTAACAGCCAGCTGTGCGGCCTTAGCCACATCAACAACACTTTGACCGTAATATACAGTGACATTGCAGTCAACAGTCAGCGCATTATCCTCTGCAATTGTGATCTTAACACCCTTGTTCTTCTTGCCAATCAGTTCTGCGATGTCGGAAATCGGCTTTGTATTCAGACCCACAACACCTTCCACCTCGCTCAGTGCGTGGGCAACGATTGCCGCGATCACATCCTCAGAGATAAGCAAAGTTCCGTTCTCCTGAATCTGGGTAATATACTGCTTATTGTCAGCCATGGGAATACCTCCTGTTGGTTATCTGTTTCTTACAGAATATACTTTTTTATATTGTACCATATATCCTGAAAATTACAACTATTTTCTTTTCGGATCATTCCCCGGCACATGCAATATTATTGTACTTCTACAACGTGGATATCACCGATCTCAAAATCCGACTGACTCAGAACAATATCGGCGATGACGGCAACATCTGTTTCCTGCAATCCTCCCTCAGGTGCTGCTACTGCAACAGATATGCTTTCATCGGCAATGTATGCAACACAGTCTGCATAACCTTTAGCGATCACCAAACTCTCGATTTGTGCTTCACATAAGGCGGTCTGAACAATTTCCTCCAGCTGAACATTGGACTGTGCTGCTTCCGGGCTGTCAGTATATGCCATAGCCTCCTGCAGAAGGGTCACCGCACTGTCTCTTGCTTCCTGACGGGACAATCTTACGGCAGAGAAATACTCACTGAGTGTATCTGCGGATACATTTTGATTTTGTGTATCATCGCTCATAACCAGTGTATCAGACGAAAGGATTTTGTCTGCATCCAGCGTATCCGTCAGGTTGGCCACATTTTTATCTTCGCTGTAAAGCCAGTTCACATAGATTCCTGCACACACAGCAAACAACACAGCAAATGCAACCAGATTCTTCTTCCATTTTTTCATAATAAATGCCTCCATTCATTTCATTTTTAAGACAGAAATTCGATCAGAGCTTAATCCGGTCACCTTTGCAACCGCTTCTACAATTGCCAGACAAACCTGGGCACTGTCTGCGCCCTGACAAACAACAACCGCACCCCGATAGACAGGAGATATCGTCTGTTTAATAAGTCCCTTTTCATTTCTTTCTGAATCTGTGACCGTAACTGTATCTGTTTGTGTATTACTGTTTTCTTCTGACTGAGAATGCTTGCTGTCAGTTTGGTAGACAGTTTCTTCACCATTCGCCACTGTCAGCAAGACCCGGACCTCCCCTGCCCCGGCTATTTGACTAAGAATTTGTTCCAATGCTTTATTAATATCTGTGTCTTCCTTAATTTGTTCCACAGTATGCTGCGTAACAGTTTTCTCATTCTTATTGACGGGAATAAGCATCAACGCCACGCCAGCCAAAAGGATAATTACAGCGTACTTATATTTTTTGATAATATCTGATATCTTTAGTCGTATGTTTGCCATATCCAAACCTGGTCCTCCTTTGCGATTCCCAAATCATTTGCAATAAACCTGCTAAGCACCTCTTTTGAATAGGGAGAAACAGAACCTGTAAGGGTCACGCCGCAAGGAATAGGTGGATTTTCATTATTCAGCGTCACCTCCACATTAAGCACTGTATCCATAGAAACAGCTTTGTCCAAGATATATGCTTCTGTTTTGGCTTTTATGATTGATCGTAGTTCATCCATTGCAGCCGTTTCTCCAAAAGCAACCGCTATTTCTGCATCCTCTGAAAAACTGTTAAAATAATCTGCATAGTCATTAAGTCTGATATTCACCAACGGTGAGATCAGTGTCAAAGCCAGATACAGTCCGGATATTAGCCGTATAATTGCACTGTGGGCACTTTTCTTTCCAATAAGCGCATTGACCACAGAGCATATCACTGCGGCACAAATAAGAGACAGAAGATATTCTCTGACTTCATCCATCAGGATACCCCCTTCATAAAGCATACAGTGCTTACGAGCAGCAAAAGACAAACCGTTCCGGTCATTGCAAGAAGCATACCCATCGCCCCGGAGAAATCAGATATCAACGTAGTATTTTCTTTGCTGCCAATCACACCGCAAACCGCAGCTGTCAGTTTTAGTAATAAGTACTGGCATCCGATCTGTAAAAACGGACCGATCCAGATT
The DNA here is from genome assembly GCA_045546835.1 of Faecousia sp. Lineage (GTDB taxonomy): Bacteria > Bacillota > Clostridia > Oscillospirales > Oscillospiraceae > Faecousia. The sequence goes on along the minus strand of JAZQDL010000044.1, from coordinate 8,455 downwards.
GCGATTGCAGCCAGTAAGCCGTAAGAGCCAACTGCGTTTTTCATAAGTCCGGCACTGACCAATATAGTTTCCGATGCATCCGAGATAAGACCTCCCACAACAGGAACAGTTCCGGAGATTGCAAGCTTTGTCACTTTTAAGGCAGACGCATCAACCGTACCACTGATAACCTTTGTTATACTCAGGTATCCCGTAAAGACATACAGCAAGGTTTTCAAACACCAGGTCATTCCCCATTTCACAAAATCCCTGAGATTTTTCAGCAGTGCTTGATTGACAATACTGCAAGCAATACATAAGCACAAATAGATATAGATCATCGGTGTGATAAAACGGGAAATAACTGTTGAAAGTACAGCATTGAATACGGCTGTGCCGCTGTACAGCGCAGCGGATGTTGTTGCACCTCCATGGGCAGCCAGAGCGGCTGTCAGAACCGGCAACAGCAGCTTCCCATATTCGCTCAACTGCGTGACAGTCTCCGTGCCCAGAGCGATCAGCGAGTTTGCAGGCAATATCAACAGAACGCTGATTCCCAGTGCACCTGCAAGCAATATAGGCGTTTTTGCAGATTCCGTTGTGGATTGCATAACTGAGATCAGTAATGTAACTGCTATCAGTGAAAGACATGTGCATGCTGCTTCCGCAATACCAGGCTGCAGCTTTGAAATTGCAGCCTTAATTATATACCATAATCCTTCTGTAAAGCTTTCTGTATCCTCCGGCATATATTCTTCTGCACCTTCCGGAACATTCGGTGCTGTAAACTCCATTGCCCTAACCGGCATTATAAAAAATCCTGCAATTAATATCAGGAGAATGACCCTTCTCATATTGCCCCCAATATATTATCAAGAAGTTCAAGTAATTCATTCAGCAGCGGGATCGACAGCCACAGGATTACTGCAGTAGATAAAAACTGTAATGTTTTTCCCAACGCCGCATTTCCTGCATCTGTGCAAATCAGAGATGTCACTTCTGTGATCAATCCGATCCCGACTGCCTTAAGTAAAATTGTTAATGTGTCGGATTTTAGTTGCCCCACTGTTTGCAAACGACTAAGCAGTTCCCTTACGGGCTTAAGAAATGTAAAAGCAGCTGTGATCACCATACAGCAGACGGCAATTATTAATAAAACCCCAAGGTCTTTCCCCTGCTTTGTTAGGATCAGAATCAAAACCACTGCCACGAGAACACCGGCAGCAGCCTTCAAGAAAACATCCATTACAGATCAAACAGCCCCTTGACCAGATCAAATAGTTCTGATATCTTCTGCACCACCATCATCAGCACAACAACCAGACCAGCCAGCGTTGTCATTGTCGCCTGCTCCTCCCTGCCCGAACGGGACAAGACCTGATTAAGGACAGAAATAATAATGCCGATCGCGGCAATTCTAAAAATCAATTCAATATCCATAGCTTATATCAGTAGAATTGCAAGGGCAGCACCTGCGCAAAGTCCCAATGTTTGATAATTGCGAAGGCGCACATCTCGATTTTGCATCAGTTCATTTAAGTTTCTTCTGCACTCCTGCCGCACAGACTCTAAGCCCTTTAACTGTCCATCCATATCAAACCTACCGAGGGATTTTCCCAGCAAATCCATAGCAGACGATGTCAACCGAGGCATATCCTTAACAGAAGACAGTGCCAAAGTCATACACTGTTCTACATTTGGTGATATTCTATCCTCCATACCCGTTGCCAATAAGTAGAAGGCCCTTTGTAGCATTCCGTCACACTCTGCTGCTGCCTGCTTGCAAAGATCCGGCAACGGTGTCATATGATACTGCAACTCACATTCCATATAATCCAGTATGCGTATCAACGTACGAAGGCTTCGCTCTTCTCTGATATGACTGTACGCAAGCCTAAAGCCAAATCCACCGCAGCCGGCAAGCACAAAAATCATACCCAGTACTTTTAATCCCATAGCTCCATCCTTTCCATATGCCAGGATTTATCGGATCGTAAAATCAACAAATATTCAAATAATCCGCTTTTTATGATCGGCTTATAGATCGGTCGCGAATAAAGATCCGAGCGGCTGGCTGCGTGGACAGTAGCAATAAATTTCACACCGCACCAGCCGGCACTGATCAGTGCATTGCAATCTTCAGGTGCGGTTATCTCGTCAACGGCAATGATTGTAGGATTCATCGTCCGCAAAACTGTATCGATCCCTTGAACCTTTGAGCTGCCTGTGAGGATATCCGTACGCTTTCCGGTAGAAAAACAGTTCTCACCCTGTATTTTGGGAAAGAGTTCCCCTCGCTCGTCCACCACTGCAATACAACCTTCGCAGTTGTCTGATTTCTGCCGGATCAGATCACGCAGAAGGGTTGTTTTTCCGCTGCCAGGTCTTCCTAAAATCAATATAGAACCCTTGATTGAAGATGCTTTTTCTGCAATTCCCGGAAAATCTCTTGCAACGCGCAAGCACATCGAAGATGGCTCTACAATACCGGTCATTATACCGTCAGACATAACCGCAGTACCGCATATACCGACCCGATGACCACCGGGCGCAGTAATATACCCCTGTGCGGTGGTTGCCGCAGACCAAGGGGAATACCGCGAAGCCGCATTCGCACAAAAAGACAGATTGTCCCGCGTTACCGGTTCATCCAGCCATATAGAGCCGTCAGATGTAATCAGTTCCGGCGGTAAATTCAGCCGCAGTCTCAGCTCTTGCAAGGTTTCTGAACCTAGCTTGTCCACTTCTTCCCGCATTCTCATCGGTAGTAAATTTAAATACGCCTGCCAAGCGCACCTCATATGCATCACTCCTGAAAAAGACTATGCACCGGATAAGTCAAAATGACCTGTCCGGTGCATAAAAAATGCCGACAGCTTTCGCTGCCGGCAATCTTATATTATTTCTTTATGGACTGGTTAATGCGCTGGCCGGCGGGGCTGAATACAACATTGATGATCAGCTCCGGGACAAAGTTTGCAAGAACTATGCCTGTCAGGACATAGGCAACGATCTCACCGCCGCCCGCCCAGGCGGAAAGCACATCCGTAAAGATCGTCATCATACAGGCAACAAAAACACCCGTATTTACAATGGGGCAAACGATAGCTGCACACAGCATTGCCACATAGCCATTCACATTTTTAAGCCATTTATAGACATAGCCGGCTGCTGTTCCTGCCAGAATACCCTTCCCCATAACCACAAAAAAGCAAAGGATAGGGCTTGCCTGAAACACCATTGCGCCGCCGGCATCAACGCCGGTAACACAGTTAATGTAAACAATTACGCCGAATGTACCGCCCAGGATTGCGCCTGCACCAGGCCCAAAAATTGCCGCACCCATAATCACAGGGATCAGGACAAGGCTCAGATTGAAGCCACCAAAAGACGGGATCATTCCGCTTACGAACTGCAAAACGACAACCAGTGCCATAAGCAGTGCGATGCCTGCCATACGCTTAACATCTACTTTATTCATATTTTTTCCTCCTTGCTGTCGCTCCGGAGACCCGGATGCGATGCATATTATTTGCCGGTTGTCCGGCTGGTTCTAAAACGGGCATTGCCCGGGATAGATAATCAGAAATCCTCGGTTTCTTCGATGTCCTCTTCTAAATCATCAAAGTCCATCTGGGCGCTCTGACCGGAGCGCATGGTTTCCCACTGTTCCTTCGTGATCAGGATTGCTCTGGGCTTGCTTCCCTGAAACGGGCCGACGATCCCCTTTTCTTCCATTTCATCAACAATTCTGGCGGCTCTGGCGTAACCCAGCTTCAGCCGGCGCTGGAGCATCGACACAGACGCCTGACCGGTTTCCAGAATCACATCCACAGCTGCCGGCAGCATCTCGTCACCGCCAAGCTCATCAGCACTGGGTTCCGGGTCAGAAGCAGTCGGTTTATTTCCTGTTTGCGCTGCTTTCCGCTCGATTTCTTCCAGTACCTGCTGGTCATAATTTGTGGTGAAATTCGCCTTTACATAGCTGGCAACAGCCTCAACTTCCGGATCGCTGACAAAGCAACCCTGAACGCGCTTCGGCTTGCCGCTTCCAATGGGAGCGTAGAGCATATCGCCCTTACCCACCAGCTTTTCTGCGCCCTGGGTATCCAGAATGATGCGCGATTCCATTGCAGAAGCCACAGCAAATGCAATTCTGGACGGAATATTTGCTTTCATCAGACCGGTGATCACGTCCGCAGAGGGTCGCTGCGTAGCAATAATCAGGTGGATGCCGGCAGCACGACCCATTTGGGCAATACGGCAAATAGACTCTTCCACTTCCTTTGCGGCAACAAGCATCAGGTCAGCCAGCTCATCGATAATAACAACCACCTGGGGCAGCTTTGTACCTGCGCCCTCCTGAGTTTCAACAATGCCGTTGTAGGACTCCAGATCCCTGACACCTGCATCGGACATTGCCTTATACCGGCGCATCATTTCAGAAACCGCCCACTGGAGAGAGCCTGCAGCCTTCTTAGGATCGGTCACAACCGGGATCAGCAGATGGGGAATTCCGTTGTAAATGCCAAGCTCGACCATTTTCGGGTCGACCATAATCAGCTTCACATCATCGGGACTTGCTTTATAAAGGAGGGAAATGATGATGGAATTCATACAAACGGACTTACCGGAGCCGGTTGTACCTGCAATCAGCATATGGGGCAGCTTTGAAATATTACCAACAATGCAGTTGCCACCAATGTCCTTACCCACCGCAAAGGAGGACTTAGACCTAGCCTTTGTGAAATCCTGAGAATCAATCACTTCGCGCAGAGAAACCGTTGTAACCGCAATATTGGGAACTTCGATGCCCACCACGGAGATTTTTCCGGGAACAGCTGCAATCCGAACACCGGAAGCGCCTAAGCTCAGAGCGATATCATCCGCAGCTGTTGTCAGCTTACTCAGACGGACACCTTTTTCCAGTTCAACTTCATACCGGGTAACACTTGGTCCACGGGTCACATTGATAATATGTGCCTCGATCTTGAAGCTTGCTAACGTCTCATTAAGCCGTCTGGAATTCTCCCGCATTTCCGCAGTGCCGTCTGCACCGCCATCTGTGGGCAGCTTCAGCAGATCGATTGGCGGGAAGCAATAATTCTGCGCAGGCGCTGCCGCTGCATCTTCGATCTCCTGTGCCACCTCAATTGCTGATTCCATTGCTTCCTTCGCGGTAACCTTTTCAGGCTTGATTTCCTTCACAGGTTCAGGAAGGATCTCAGGCTCAGGAAAGGCTTCCGTTTCAAAAGGCGGCATAACGACCGGAACATCATCCACATCAGGCGCAAGTTTGCTGCTCTGGGTTTTTGTTTCAGAAACAGCAGCTGCAGCAACAGGTGTTTCCACATCGCTGTCGATCTGGCGCATAATCTCCGCAGCCTTTTGGTTTGCCTGTGTCTCTGACTGCGCAGCATTTTCCGCTGCCTGATTGCGGCGGTTTTCAATATGCTCAATCCGCTTTGTGGCAATATGATTAACAAGCACAGCTGCTGGCTCCGGACGCTCTTCTACCTCCTCTTCCCAATCGGCACGGGGACGATTTTGGATCGCACGGATAATGCTGGGGATGGTGATTTGCATACCGCCAAGCAATGTAATCACTGCTGCAGTAATAAAAATAATGTACGGCAGAATCGGTCCGCAGGCCCAGCGGAATACCTTGGCAATTAAGCCGCAGATCAGACCGCCGGATGTTCCGTTGATGCCGCCGGTATAAAATGCATTTACCGACAGCAAATTATCAGGATCCATTGCAAGATGGGAAATGCAGCCGCAAAGCAGAATGAACACAAACAGACACACGGTCCGCATTATAACAGGTCTTTTGCCGCTGAAGGCGTGAATGACAAACAGATAAAGAAAGGCAGGAATCGAAACATATAAGCCTACTTTTCCCAAAAGACCATATAGAACATCTAGTAGCTTCACGATTGCGCCTTCAGGCTTTAAAATAAGAACCAGAAGGACAATAAAAACAGCCAAAAAGCTTACAGAGGAAATCACACGGGCAGGAATTTTCCGCACCCGATCCTCCTTTACCGGCTTGCCGGCGGCTGCTTGATTTTTGCCTGCCTTGGCATTTTTTGTTTTATTGCCATTCTTTACTTTTTTCGCATTGGCGGCATTTGCTGCTTTCTCCGCCTGTGATTTTATCTTATGTTCAGCCATAGGTTCCTCCATTAAACGATCAGATATAAAATCATAGCAAACAAGGCCGCTCCCCAGCAATAGTAAGCAAATACCGCATAGCCGGAACGAACCGTCAGAAAACGAACAAAAATAATGCTTAAGTATGCGCCCAGATAAGCTGCGGCAGCGGAAAGAACATATCCGACGACAGCAAGAAAGGTTATTGAACCAATCCCCGAAACGAATATAAATACAAGATCGATAACGCACAGCAGAGCCAGTGCAGGAATGCTCAAAAGCAGCGCCCAGCTGGTTGCCCGTTGCCTGTCTGCGCCCCGTAAGAGACCGTAAGAACTGATTGCGCTGATCCTGGATATACCGGGCAGTGCGCTAAGTCCGCCAAGAATACCCATAACGATCGCATCCAATCCGGACATTAAGCGGGCATCCTTATTTGCCTGACGGGAATACTCGGGAACGATCAAAATAACACCATTAATCGCAAGCAGTAATGCCAGTGTCGTCATACTGCTTTCCATTCGTCTGGTAGAAAAGTAAACAAGCAGAACGAGCAGCATCGGCAGCGTAGCACTTCGGATCAGCCGCAGCTCATATGTACTGCCGGTTATGTTCCTTCTGCCCCGGCGACCGCGGGACACTAAGCTCCTTTCTCGCTGAATACGGGAAATCAATGCTCTGCAACCGGTGAACAGCGCCAGCAGCACTGAAATATGTATCAGAAGATCCCGCAGCGGTTCTCTGGCATCTGAACCAAAGAGCCGCAGCAAAATTGCCTGGTGTGCCTGAGAAGAGACAGGCAGAAGCTCTGAAAAGCCTGAAATCAGACCATATAACACGCTTTGAAGCAACGACATATTTCTGCCAATCTCCTTCCCAACATTTTTTCACTTTATAATAACATATCTTCTCCCAAATTTCCAGTCCGTATTGAAAAATTATTGTTTCTTTCTTTGTTTTTCAATCATTTTGTGCAAGGAGGACAGGGCATCGCTCAAACCGCCCAGTCGGTCGATCAGTCCCGATGCCACAGCTTCCTTGCCGTAAAGGATTGTGCCTACATCTGTGGCCATCTCCCCTGTTGCCATCATATAGCTTTCAAACTGCTTTTTGGAGATCCCTGAATTTGCTGTAACAAAGTCTGCGATCTGTTCCTGAATTCGCTGGAAATAGCGGAAGGTCTGGGGCGCACCCACCACAAGGCCGGTCATTCGCACCGGATGCACAGTCATACTGGCTGTGGGTGTGATGAAAGACTTTTTCGTACACACCGCCAAAGGAATACCGATGGAATGTCCACCCCCAAGCACCAGTGATACTGTAGGCTTCTTCATACCGGCGATCATTTCTGCAATTGCAAGACCGGCTTCAATGTCTCCGCCCACTGTGTTAAGAAGCAACAAAAGTCCGTCAATCTCGTCGCTTTCCTCAATGCCTGCCAAAAGGGGCAATACATGCTCATATTTCGTTGTTTTCGCGGTTTCCGGAAGCACCTGATGTCCTTCTACCTGTCCAATGATCGTCAGTGTATAGATGTTTCCTTTGCTACTGCGTGTAATATCTGCACCAAGCTCAACGATCTGCTCCCGCTCCTGCTGTTGCAGATCCGCATTTTTCTTCTCATCCATAGCATTTACCTCCCATTTTTGCTATGGATAGCATAACCTGACAGTGGTAAATAATTCACTCTTGCAGAAAATTGAATTCTATCATATAATGAGCATATATTTTTCGAAAGGATTTAAGCTATGCAGTATCAATATAGAACAAAAGGAACTTGCTCTCAGGCGATCTTCTTTGAGATCGAGGACGGAAAGCTGAAAAATGTCCAGTTTATGGGAGGCTGTAACGGCAACCTGAAAGGCATCGGCTCTCTGGTGGAAGGAATGGATGTCCAGACCGTAATTGAGCGACTGGAGGGCACCAAATGCGGTATGAAGCAAACCTCCTGCCCCGACCAGCTTGCAAAGGCTCTGAAAGAAGCCTTGAACGTATAACGCTTTGTAGGGGACGATGCCCACATCGTCCCAGATCAGCCACCAATAAACAGCGCATTTGCTGGGCGGATGTGGGCATCCGCCCCTACGAGAATAACGAAGATTTACGCATAAAAGTTGGGCGTGGTGCTAAAAGCACCACGCCCTTGCTGTTCTATGTTGGTCATTGCGAACCAGCGCGCACGCTGGTGTGGCAATCTCCCTCAATCATTTTACAAACCAAATGCTGTCATAAAGTTTTTCAGCATAGCTGCGCATTCAGCGCGAGTAGCTGTGCCCACTGGGTCAAGCTTGAATGTAGATAGGGGTTTTCCTGCTACGCCTTT
>JAZQDL010000043.1:0-4518 GCA_045546835.1 Faecousia sp. | reverse complement strand
CATTCCTTTTTTAAGAACACTACCGTTGTATCGAAATGCTGTTCGATATACTCTTTCTCCGATATCGGAAGCACAAATCGCTAAATCAGTCAGCTTGTAATCCATTACAGGAGGCATCCCAAGACCTTCCGGATCCGTATCATATAGAACCTTCTTAATAGCTCTGTCTGCATGCCAAGTTTGAATAAAATACTGTTTGCTTCTCTTATAAAGACTTAGGCCTACAGGCGTATTGGTAACATAGCAAAAGCTTGTAGCCAATTCCTTAAAGAATCCCCATTTCCCGTTGGATATAATCTTCACATATTCCGGAATAACGCCTGCTTTATCATCTGCATCATTTATGACCCAGGAGATCTGAAATTCCGGATACAATTCATGCAGTTTTTCCGATATCGCCCTGGGATTATCGGAATACTGCGCTCCACCAAAACTGCTAAACAGCACTTTCATTTCAATCGGGTGAAACAGCCCAAACAGTGCCGTAAACCCTCTTACAAAAAAGCTCTTTACTGATTGCCGGTTCATAACAGCTTTGCCTCCATTTAAGTTTATTTTTTTCGTTGAAGCATCATTTTCCCAATATGCAAAAGCCCTTGGAAGTCATTTTTATAAAATAACCAAGATGATACGATACAACAAGTAGCCGAGACTGCAAAAGATGCGATTCCACAGAACATCCAATTTCTCCAGCTTAATGCTGCCATTGTGGATGTAAAGGGATAACAGATCAGCACTACTACTACAATATTCAGCAAGATCCAAAGCAACCGTTTTGCAGTGCAATGCTTTTTTCTTTTTACTAAATTTTTAGAAATATATGCTGAATACTGCGCTGTGCGAAAAGCATTTGCAGCTAATGTTCCGACTGCCGTGCCTACAATTCCAATGAACTGCACCAGGATCACCGAAAGCACCACATTGATTGCAGCCTCCATATAGGCATACTTCTTTGTATTTTTATAATGTCCGGCCGCCTGAACCATAGAAAGATAGGGTGTTCTCATACAGAAGAATATCTCAGCTACAATCACAACCAGCGCATATGTGGGCAAAATATACTCCACATCTTGAATACCTTTCACATATAACGCTACAAACGGTAAGATCAGCACGATCGCGCAGGGAAACACGACAGAAACAAACGCACTAACCATATATTCAAAATAGCTTAAATTCTTTTGTATGGAATTTTCTTCGCCTTTTGCCCACATATTTCCCAAAACTGCCTCAGAGCTATAGGTAAAAACATTCAATACCTGGCGCAATCCGCCCATAACCAAATTATAAACACTATAGACCGACACAATGCTCACATTACAAAATACCGTAAGCACAATCATATCGGTATTTGTATGTACAATGTTTGCAATGGAGTGTCCCATTACATCGCGGCGTTGCGCCAATGCAGTGTTGTCAGGCTCGCATTTTTTATCAATGTTATATTTACGGGATACATAATAATTGAGAAAAACAGGATTGACCAAATAGATGATCGCTGCGAGCAGCTTAACCGTCTGAATAGACAGCCCTGCCATAATCAGCAGAACAGATAATACACAGTTTGCAATCACAGTAGCCGTCTGCACTGCATTGTAGATATACAGTCTCTGGTCCGCTGCAAGTAATGTTTGATATGTAATACCGAAGAAATACTGGGCAAAGGTGCCTATGCCGATCGCCACCACAAGCGCGGCTACTTCAACAAACGGATAGGCTCCGCGCAAGATATGCGGATATACAACCGCCATAATAATCACATATGCAATTATGGCATATCCGATCTTCTGCATATATTTCTCAGTAGCTTTTACAATGCCACTGGTCTTTTTCATATCCCCATCTGCAAGGGTTTTATACAAAGATACTCTTGATGAACCGGCTACACCTAACTGAAGAATAGAGATAAAGCCTAAAAACTGTGTGATCGATGAGATCATTCCGTTATAGGCAGAACCGTATGTAGAAATGATCAAGCGGGGTAAAATCAAACCTGCAACAAATGAAACGATTTGGCTGACAATAAGCGATATCGAATTCAAATATGTCTTTCTTATTCTTGAAGTTTCCATTCACCGTTCCTCTTCTTTGTGACTACTTTCGCTCAGCCAATCGGACAATTTTTTTGAATACTTAATTCTTCCTGCACGATTTAAATGACAATGATCGTCGAAGTCCCAAGAACACTTCATACATTTAAAAGTGTCTACGATCCGAACCCCCTCATTTTCAAAGAAATCGCAGAAGATTTTTTTCCATTTTTTACATACAGCAGTATGGGTTTTTCTGAACACCGGATTAAAAGGCATAACTAGTATTGTAATCTCCGCATTTGGAGAATTCGTTCTAATAGCGCGCACCAAATCCGCTAAATGTTTTTTGTTCTCATTCACCGTATCCCAAAATTCAGAAAACCACACCTTATCTCGCATTGTCGCAATTCGAAAATTTTGCCGAACTTTCTTGGCGGTCTTATATAAAATGCCTGGCTTTGGGGTAGGCGCTATAATTTTCTCCTGATCCTTGAAAATTGCAAGAAACTTAGAATAGTCCTTAAGTACTACACGCTGATCTTCCGTTCCTCCAAAATGGTGGAAATTATCTATTATCTTGTAATATAAAAGCTTTGTATATACAAACTTCCCGAATCTAGACAAATCATAATTAAAAATATAATAGGGCATTTCAATTATGACACTTTTTAACTTCTTTGTCTGTTCTGGATAATCGCTGGCAATTTTCTCGTAGTATTTTAAATGTAAAAAAGCATCCATACTTGGGGATGCAACGCTAAAGTAATTTGCGTTTCTCAGTTTTTTCCAGTCTAAGCCACATTGTGCATGTGACATTCCTAAAATCAAACCATTCTCATCTTGCTCAAAAATACCATCTAACGGGTTCACATATGTAGTATTGCTGAAATAACTATATACGCATATACGATCTCTATGGATTCCTTTTTTTTGCAAAGCTTCCAGCTGCTTTTCATCAGCCGCAATATATAGCAGTGTTTGGTCCTCAATTATCAGACTCCCTTCCTGTAGCAAGTCACATTTGCCTACGCATAAGATTGCGTCCTTTATCCGTGATGCAATCTCATTATATTGCTCCTTGTTTGCACAAATAAAAACCTGCTCCAAAACCATTGCCCCTTTTTTCTAAACTAACTAAGATAATCTGAATAATCATTAAGGTCTATCCAAGAACCAATTTGTTTATCCATTTCTTTGGAATCAACCTTGACAAATCCACCGGCACTGTAAAATGTCATTTCGCCAAAAACAATTCTGCCTGCAATGTTATACAAATCTACCCGTACATGGGGAAATGGTGCAGCTAGTTTTTCTACAATTTCTACCATCCTGTCAAAGTTTTCAGGACGGGGAATTGAATCTGCAGAAACTGCTTCCACCTTTTTAAATTGCTTGTCGATAGAATTCCACTGCATATCAAATTTATGGTTGCGAACATTATGGCTAAACTCACCATAGGAAACCATAAAGTATTTTGCTTTTCCGCCAAAACAGTAAAACTTGTAGTCTGTCAGGCTTTCGTTTCCCTGTTCTTCCAGATATTCACTGCAGATCACGCGGGGCACGATCCCCTTGTAGCAATTTTCCCGAAGCACCTTATAGTGCTTCCTCTTTAATAGCCATTTGTAAAGATTCTTTATGCTAGAAAATTTCTGCAAATCTGCTTTCTCTACAACAAAGTTATAACCCTGGGTATGAGAACACTGCATAAAGAATTTATCAGGAAGGCGCGCAAGATCAATATCCTCAGGATCTTCACAAACACAGTAAATATCCTTCAAAATATCCTCGTAACCACATTGCTTAACATATTCGCATACGGTAAACTTATCTGCACACACATTTTGCAGTAAATTCTTATAATGTAACTTTAGATAAACCAGCTTCTCTGCAAAAGTCTTTGGATGCTGCAAGTCCGGTTTCTTTCCAAACTTTTTTTCATATCTTTTTATGTTATATTTCTTGTCTCCAACTAAGAGGTATTCCAGATCAAACAAAAAGTTTTTAATGATCAGCCTTAATAATTCTTTATTCATTAATTTCATTCCTCATTCCTACGATCTGAAGTATCTGACTTAACACAGACTCGCCTTTGCTGGTGAAAATAGTATTCTTTGCGTATTTTTTCACTGTATCCGTACTCTTCTCCATTACATAGCTATTGCGGAATGCTTGAAACAGGCAGATGTTATTCTCATCGTTGCCAAATACAAACACTTCTCCACAACCGCTACGAAGAAGCTGCTTGACTGAGCTGGCCTTGTCTACATTCTTCTGCTTGATTTCATAGCGGCCTTTATCGTTGATATAGGCCACTTCATAATCATTTTTCAGATGCTCTACCTTTGCACTTGGGTCCACTGCAATTTTATCTGCTTCGGCAATTCTTCCCAAATGTTTTACATCAATGAGGTAATCCTTGCTGTTTTTCAACCAGCCTGCTATGAAATATTTTAAATACTTAAAGCAAAATCTTGTATGGAAA
>JAZQDL010000042.1:0-4590 GCA_045546835.1 Faecousia sp. | reverse complement strand
CCGCTGGTGCAGCAGTATGTGATGGATCAGGTCTACTCCAAAATGGAAGAAGGCAACGCCTGGATCGCCCCTTACTATGCAGGCGATGCAATGATGATGATGGAAAATAACGAAGATCTGCGGTTCTATCTGCCGGAAGATCAGGCGTTCAACCTGTTCATCGATGCAATGTGCATCCCCAACTGCTGTCAGGAAAAGGAAGCGGCAGAGCTGTTCATCAACTTTATGTGCGATCCGGAAATTTCCGGCGCCAATATGGACTATATCTGCTACGGCTCGCCTATTGAAGGCGCAACCGCCTATATGGAAGATTATCTGGCAGAGAGCGAGATCATCTATCCCGCCGCCGAAATTCTCCAGCGGGGTCAAAGCTATGGCTTCCTGCCCGAGGAGATCACCCGGTATGTGGAAAACCTGTTTTTGCAGGTAAGACTCAATTAAAAAGTATCAGCCGGACATCCCATAGGTCCGGCTGATTTCTTCAAATTTCTGTTTGACAATTACACCCATCGTAGGGCGGGGGCTTGCTCCCGCCGCTTCCGCGCCATTAAATGATAATATAGCTGGGGTTTTAGGGCATCGAACCCTAAAACCCCAGACGGCGGGAGCAAGCCCCCGCCCTACCGTAGTCAGTTCGACAAATAGAAGTTCACCCCGGGAGGACTTGGTCCTCCCGGGGTTGCTTTTTAGTTCAAGTGGCTTTCGTTGATAAGGATATGCACATCGTCCAGCTGCTTCTGAGAAACTGCTGTGGGCGCGTCCATCATCAGGTCCTGTGCGTTTTTATTCATGGGGAAGGTGATAACCTCACGGATACTCTCTTCACCGGTCAGCAGCATCACGATGCGGTCAACACCGGGGGCTGCACCTGCGTGGGGAGGTGCGCCGTAGGTAAAGGCATTGTACATTGCGGGGAACTTTGCCTTCACATCCTCTTCGCCCAAGCCAACCATCTGGAAGGCCTTGACCATAATTTCGGGGTTATGGTTACGGACAGCACCGGAGGCGCTTTCGTAGCCGTTAATAACCAGATCATACTGGTCTGCATTGATCGCCAACAGCTTTTCTGTATCGCCCTCTGCATCCAGCAGGGTCTGCATACCGCCCTGGGGCATAGAGAAGGGGTTGTGGCAGAATTCCAGCTCGCCGGACTCCTCGCCCATTTCATACATGGGGAAGTCCACGATCCAGCACATTGCATACTGCTCCTCGTCGAAGTGACCGGGGATGCGGCGACCCATCATGGTACGGATCACGCCTGCAGTCTTCTGAGCTGTAGTCTTCTTGCCCGCTGCCATACAGACAAAGCTGCCGGGCTTCAGGTTAAGGGCTTCTGTCAGGGCAGCCTTCTGCTCCATCAGGAACTTGGAAATGCCGCCGGTCAGCTCGCCGTTTTCGTCCACCTTGAACCAGCAACACTTGTTGCCGGTCTGCACTTCTACATCGTTAAGGAGCTTATCGATCCACTTGCGGCCCTCAGTGAAGTTGTCCACAGCCACAGCCTTTACAACTGCGTTCTGGAAGGGGCCAAATTCCGTGCCGGCAACCGCTGCGGTAATGTCCTGGATTTCCAGGTCGATACGCAGGTCCGGCTTATCGGAGCCATAGCGCTCCATTGCCTCATTAAAGGGAATGTGACGGAAGGGTGCGGGAGAGATCCGCTTATACTTACCGAACTTCTCAAATATGGGTACTAACACAGTTTCTAAGGTGTGCAGCACATCTGCCTGAGTGGCAAATGCCATTTCCATATCCAACTGGTAGAACTCACCGGGGGTGCGGTCTGCACGGGCATCCTCGTCACGGAAGCAAGGTGCGATCTGGAAATAACGGTCAAAGCCGGAGGTCATCAGCAGCTGCTTAAACTGCTGGGGTGCCTGGGGCAGTGCATAAAACTTGCCGGGGTGATTACGGGCAGGCACCAGATAGTCACGGGCGCCCTCGGGAGAGGATGCGGTCAGGATGGGGGTGGTCATTTCCAGGAAGCCCTGCTCGGTCATCAGACGGCGCAGCTCTGCCACCACCTGACAGCGCAGGATGATATTCTGCTTCACCGCAGGATTGCGCAGGTCAAGATACCGGTACTTCAGACGCACATTCTCGTCTGCATCCTTACTCTTATTGATCTCAAAGGGCAGCTGATTGTGGATACACTTACCCAATATCTCGATCTTCTCAGGCACGACCTCGATCTCGCCGGTAGCCTGCTTGGGATTCTTGCTCTCCCGCTCACGAACAACGCCTGTAACAGAAATCGTAGACTCCTTATTGACAGACTTGATCACATTCATCATTTCTTCGGTCTCTACCACGATCTGGGTCGTGCCGTAGTAATCCCGAAGCACTAAGAATGCAAAGTTAGAGCCCACCTCGCGGATGTTCTCCAACCAGCCGACTAAAGTGACGGATTTGCCTGCGTCCTGAAGGCGCAGCTCACCGCAGGTATTGGTTCTGGATTGGAACATAATGTTATCCCCTTATTTCTCTAAATTCATCGTCTTATTTTCTCATAAAACGCCTAAAATGTCAATGATCGATTAATGTAGGAAAATGTCGCAAGCCGTCGACTTGAAAAACAGCTCAAGTCGTGGTATTCTAATGCCCAGGGAGGTGATGTAGGTGCATCGGCTATTGATCGCAGACAGTGATGATGCTTTTTTGTTAGCTGCCAGTCAAGCATTTTCAGCAGATTTTGAAGTGCTGACCTGTCAGGACGGAGAAACTGCATTGGAGCTGCTGTCCAGCTTCCAACCCCAGGTGCTGGTCATAAACCTTTTTCTGCCTTTTAAGGATGGTTTAACGGTATTGCAGGAGGCTGCCACACTGCCGCCGGTAACCATCGCCACCACCCCTACGATCCTGCCTTACATTGAAAATGCCTGCCTTGACCTGAAGGTCGGCTTCCTTATGGTCAGCCCCTGTCTGAATGCACTGCGGGTACGGACGATACATATGGTAAATCTGTGGCAGAACAGCCAATCACCAAAGGATCTTCATTCTCAGGTAATGTCGCATCTGCATATTATGAACTTTCAGACCCATCGGGTCGGCTACCGGCAGCTATGCGAGGCGATCCCAATGTATTACCGGGACCGGGATGTGTGTCTGGATACGGTTTTGTATGCCCAGATCGCAGAAATGTTCCAAAAATCCGGAAACAAAACCGTAGAGCGATCTATGCGTGATGTAATCAAATACGCCTGGGAGCATCGTGACAAGCTGGTTTGGAGTAAGTATTTCCCCAACCAAAACAGCTGTCCCTCAAACAAGGTGTTCTTTGATGCGATTACCAACCATATGGCAGAATAATTGGATGTATCTTTTGAGATACATCCAATTTTGCAGAGAATTTCAATTGTTCAACTAGTCGGATCGATGCACAAGTTCGAATACCGGTCCGTAGGGGCGGCAATCTGCCGCCCGCTTAATCTTCTTTTGGGCAGCTTGCAACGGGAGGCTAATAGCCTCCCCTACATTTATCATCAAAAGTCTGTGCGTATTATGATAAACAAAATGTACGATAGATGATCGTATGAAATGCAAATATAACAGGGCGCGCTACAGTTTTGCGGCGCGCCCAACAGGATTATTGTATAATATTTATTTTGATCTGTCAACCAAATTTTGTCCTTGCGAGAAATATTTATGACTTTGCACGAAAGACAATTAGTCGATTTGTATAATATTCCATCTTGCAAACCCGAAAAAGTTATGATATCTTATAGTCAGAAAGGGTGATACCAATGTACAAGTAAACTCCCTGAAAGCTCATAAGGATCGGTCCTCTTCTGATTGCCACTCAAATAAAATAATAGCTTAGATGTAAGTGAGCGAAGTCATTAGAAGAACAAAAACCAATCAACATCCTCTTTGACAAGTATTTAAACTGGGTATAAAAATCAAAGATCAGATGGGATTACGGATCTGCAATGAGCAAATAAGACAAGGTTTTCCTCCTATAAAAACTTTGCCCCACATAAGCACATCCCGCTGATGGGATATGCAGATGAATTGTAGTGAGAGGAAATGGATTTGGTGCGTGGAAAGCCGTGTCGAGCCCGTAGAAAGCGAGGTTAACCAATGATGTTAGATACTAAGAGTGAACAGAAATGACCCTTGATCGTAGTCATCGGAAGATACACGATCAAGGGTCATTTCTTTTTTATTTTCGTCCGTTCCAGGTGCTGCGGCTTAAGAGGATCAGCATGGGGAAGATCTCCAGTCTGCCTGCCAGCATATCAACGATCAGTATAAATTTAGAAAGCGCACTGTACGCCCCGAAGTTGCAGGTAGGTCCAACTGCCTCCAGACCGGGGCCTATATTATTGAAGCATGCCAGAACTGCAGAAAAATTTGTTCCGGTGGAAAAGCCGTCCAGGGATATGATCAAAAAGCTCAAAAACAGAATGATCACATAGGCAGCAAGATAGGCATTGGTGCTTGACAGCACCTTCTCGTCCACCGGCTTTTCGTTATTGCGGACGATCTGAACCTTTTGGGGATTTAAGATCTGCCGGATGTTCCGCCGCAGGATCTTAAACAGCAGCAGCACTCTTGCCACCTTAATACCGCCGCCGGTAGAACCGGCGC
>JAZQDL010000041.1:0-7507 GCA_045546835.1 Faecousia sp. | reverse complement strand
CACCTGCTGCTGGCTCGTCAGGTTGGCGTGCCCTCCATCGTTGTCTTTATGAACAAGGCTGACCTGGTTGACGACGAAGAGCTGCTGGAGCTGGTCGAGATGGAAATCCGTGAGACCCTGTCTTCCTACGAGTTCCCCGGCGATGACATCCCCGTCATCAAGGGTTCCGCTCTGAACGCTCTGATCTCCGAATCCAATGATATGGGCGCTCCCGAGTACGCTTGCATCAAGGAACTGATGGACGCTGTCGACGAGTACATTCCTACTCCCGACCGTAAGGCTGACATGCCCTTCCTGATGCCCGTCGAAGACGTCTTCACCATCTCCGGCCGTGGTACTGTTGCTACCGGTCGTGTTGAGCGTGGCCAGATCAACAAGAACGAGCAGGTCGAGATCGTCGGTCTGAAGGACGAGAAGAAGTCCACTGTCGTTACCGACATCGAAATGTTCCACAAGCTGCTGGACTACGCAGAAGCTGGTGATAACATCGGCGCTCTGCTGCGTGGCGTTGACAAGAAGGAGATCGAGAGAGGCCAGGTTCTCTGCAAGCCCGGCTCCATCAACCCCCTGACTAAGTTTGTTGGCCAGGTTTACGTCCTGTCCAAGGAAGAAGGCGGCCGTCACACTCCCTTCTTCAACAACTATCGTCCTCAGTTCTACTTCCGTACCACTGACGTTACCGGTATCATCTCCCTGCCCGAGGGCGTTGAGATGTGTATGCCCGGCGACAACATTGATATGAATGTTGAGCTGATCACCCCCATCGCTATCGAGAAGGGCCTGCGTTTCGCTATCCGTGAGGGTGGCCGTACCGTCGGTTCCGGCGTTGTTACCGAGATTTTCGAGTAATTTATAGCGATCAACAATGTATGAAAAGCACCCAGTCTTCGGACTGGGTGCTTTTTGTCGGTTCTATGTCAATCGTTGGGGCAGAGACAACTTAAAAAATATTGAAACATATAATAATTCTGTGTATAATACCAAGCAAAATGATAATATCTTGGCAAATACCTGACATGGTTTTGGCATTGTGAGTTGCAATTAAATGATGTTGAAAATGCGGGACGATTGAGTTCGTCGAAAATTACAAATTCTCCGTCTAAAATAGTATTGATTTGTGAATAAATATAATATATTTTATTAGTAAGTAAATGTCAAAACTGTAAGCTCCGATCAAGTTTGATTTTGGGACGAAACAGGCTATGACATATTTATATATAGATGAAAAACAACTGCACAAAAAACAATTGGAAAGAGGGAAACGATGATGAAAAAGATGATAGCATTTCTTCTGGTGCTGACCTTGTGCGTGACACTGTTTGCTGCCTGTGGTGGCGATAGTGGGAGTGAAGCACCCAAAAAAGGGAACATTGCATTGGAGAATTATGAGACACCGGACTTGACCGGTGCGAAGCTGACAATGTATATGACAGATAATGCAGACTACGATCCTGAGGGCACCTGGCAGAACCAGGCTGTTGAGAAGGTTCTCGGCTGCGATCTTAATATGCTGGAGCTGAGCTCCTTCACCCAGCAGTACTATACAATGTTGGCTGAGCACACGATACCGGACCTTACCTTCGGTAATACTTACAATAACACCTACACCCAGTTCGGTGACGATGGCGCGTATATCAACATTTACGACTATCTTGACAAGATGCCCAATGTCAAGGCATATCTGGAGAATCCTGAATATGCTTCCAGCTTTGATAGATATACTGTCCGTGAAGGCGTGATGTATTGCCTGCCTGTTATTGAGGAAGGACAAACAAACCCCTATGCGTTCCTGTACCGTCAGGATATCTTCGAGAAGCATAATCTGACCTTCCCCACCACGCAGGAAGAATTCGTCGCAACACTTCGCAAGCTGAAGGAACTGTATCCCAATTCCTATCCGCTGTCTATGCGTAGCCTGACCGGTCACTCTGCCACTGTTACCAGCTGGGGCTTCCTGTGGGGCGAAAGCCATGTGATGTCCGGTAGCTACGGTACGATCCTGAACCTGGGCGAGGACGGAAATTATTCTATGGCTTTGGTCGGCGAACCCTATAAGGAAATGGCAAAGTTCTTCCTGGAGCTGACTCAGGAAGGTCTGATGCACCCCTCCTGCGCAACAATGGATACAGCAACCTGGCAGGAGACCTTTGCAAGTAATACCTCCTTTATTACCTGGGATAAGACAGACCGTCTGCCTGCTCTGAATATTGCAGGTCAGTCCCTGAAGCCGGAATTCCAGCTGGTTGCAGGTGCACCCTTTAATTTCGGCGAGTATGCTAAGACTACCGATGTGGTCACCACCAGCCGTGCCCCTGGTATCGGCTCCGGTGCTACCTACTGGCACGCCATTGGCGACAATGAAAATGTGGAATATTCCATGGCATACATTGACTGGCTCTATTCCGAGGAAGGTAAGACTGTTACCAACTGGGGCATTGAGGGCGAGTCTTATGAAGTGGACGAAAATGGCAACAAGGACTTTATTGAGTCCTTCGTCAAAGCGCAGGGTGGTATTTCCTCTGCCGGTCTGAATATGCTTGAGCAGGTTGGCGTCAGAATGCTGGAGCCTTATATGGCTTCTCTGACCGAGGCTGAAAAGACATCCCTGGAGCTGGCACAGCAGTATACAGGCAAAGCGGTTGCACAGCACCGCCTGAACTTCACAGAGGAAGAGCAGTTCATTTACGATACCTACGCAACCGCACTTTATAACTACGGAACCCAGCAGTGGTCCAAGTTCGTGCTTGGTCAGCTTGATTTTTCCGAGTGGGACAATGTGCTGGCAGAAATGAAGAGAAAGTACCACTACGACGATCTGCTGAAGATCCACGAGGACGCTTTGGTACGGACTCTGGAAGAGAACGGTATGTCTTAAACGGCATACAGGAGGGGCACCCCCTTCCTGCATACTAGTTTTGTAAGATATAGGAAGGAGATAATTTATGAGACAAGTATTTAAGCGCATAACAGCAGCCCTGCTGCTGTTATGCATGGTTTCGTCCTTTGTTGTACCTGCCACCTTTGCAGATACAGCAAATACAGAAACAACAGAGTATCATTTGGATTTCTACAATCTGGCTGAGTATGCGGCCTTACAGCCCCAAACTACATCCAAAACCTTGAATAGCCCCTGTGGTTGTGGAGCAGATCACACCCTTAAGGATCATCTTGATGGTGAATATGACCAGTTGGGCTGGAAAATTGCAGGCACTTCTGCTGCGGACTACAGTTTTATAGTTCCTTACAGATATAATTCATTACTGTTTACAATTCCCGATGCAAAGTGGGTTGCTATTACCTTGAAGGTAGCAAATACCGGCAACTATGATATAACATTGACAGGTGGCGATGGCCAAAATAGGATTCAGGCCTATCTGTTTGATGGCGCATTGACGCAGCAACAGCTCACGGAGGAAATGGGAAATTCTACTACGCTGAGCGATCACTTTTTGGCTTCTGAGGTCAGATATCTTGCCAATGGTATGACAGTGGCCAATGATATGCCGCTGGAAGCCGGTGAATATACACTTGTTTTCAAAAATACCCGTGGAGAGGATATCGCAAGAAATCTGTACTTAAAAACTATCAGCCTTACCAGAGAGGTAGAGGAGGAATCCACAGAAGCCTCCTCCACAGCTGCTGTGGAAACACTGGATCAGTATGTCTATCATATTGATTTCCAGCATACAACCCAGTATGGCAGTCTGTTGAACCCTGCCAAAAACACACCGCTTAACACCACCTGTAAATGTGGTGAGGCACATACCATCAAGGACCATCTGGACACCTTGTATGCAGAATTGGGCTGGAAGTTTGCTGACAACGGAACTGCGGATGCAGAAAATGATTACAGCAATATTCAAGCTCGTGCAAACACAGATGAAGGTATGTTCTTTACTGTTGCTGCTGATGGTTGGGTAGCCGTTACTTTGAAGACACCTGCAGCGAATAAGTATGCTATTAGCTTGATTGGTAATGGTGGACAAGGCGCTATAGATGTATATATGTTTGCCGGCGCGCTTAGCAGAGATCAGATCAAGGAAAAAATGGCAGACAGAGATGCTGTGGTCGGGAATCGGCTGGCGACTAACTTCAAGTCTGCAAGTGATGAAAACGCGGTTATTGGCGAAGTAGAATTTACTTCCGAAGAGTATACCCTTGTAGCCTTTAATACTCGTTCAAATACAACGAAAAACCTGAATCTGAGAACAATTCAGCTGGATAAGGTAGAAGAAACAGAATCTACTACAGAGCCTTCCACGGAGGCTACTGTACCCACAACAACAGTAGAAACAGAACCGTCTACTGAGGTAACTGTGCCTGTAGTAACAGGACCTCCCCAACCGACAGTAGAAAATGTTTGGAATTTTGATATCTACAATGATCCTGCTTTTGCAGGCAATGCAAATGTAAAGGATTTCCTGAACAAAACCTGTAAGTGTGGAACCAGCCATACGATTAAAGCCCATATAGATACCCTCTATGGCACCCAGGGCTGGAAGGTTGCGGCTACCTCTACCGGAACCTATGATAGCATTCAGATCTATGATGGTGGAATGCTCTTCCAGCCTGTGCCCAGTGGTTGGATCGCCGTTACCCTGTGGGTCACAGAGACCGGCAAGCACACCCTGTATGCTACCTCCAATGGTAAGGGACAATCCGGTATCAATACTTATATCTTCGAAGGCGAACTCAACGGAGCACAGATCACCGAAAAATTGGCAGATAGCAATTCCACTGCCAATTTGGTAAGAAAGGGCGTTACGATCGATTCCGGTAAAACAGGTGCTATTGGTTCCTGGGACTTCACGCCCGGTGCATACACCCTGGTCATTCGCAGCACCGATGCTTCCAGAGCGAGAAACTTCTGGCTGAAGAAGATCGAGCTGGGCGAGTTTGACGGCATTGAAGCAACTGTCCCCAGTGGTCCCAGCGGCTCTGACGATGTCATCCACACCGGCGTTTGCGACGGCAGCTATACGGACGGTATCTTTAATTTTGCCCTGTATACAGACGATGCCTTTAAGCCGATGTTTGTCAATGATAAAGGCGATTATATCGATTCCGGCTTTGGCGGTAAGTGCTGCAACTGCGGCAAGACCCTGGCAGAATGTCTGGCAGAGCAGTATGAATCCAATCAGAACAACTGGATCATTGAAGCAACCACCTTCTATGATAAGCACATTCTGTCCAAAGGCTACGAAAATGGCACAAACTCCGGTCTGCGCCTGCGTTATATGTATGACGATAACGGCAATCTCCTGAAGAACGAGGCAGGAAAAGGCGTTGAACAATCCGGCAACTGGGTCGCCTTCCGTGTGAAGCTGACAAATGCCGGCAACTACGCCATCTACTTTGCCAAGGAGTATGGCTACGCCTATAATGCAGAGGTCTATATCTTCCCCGCACCGGCAGCCACAATGTCTAACGAGGCTGTGGAAGCTGCAATGACAGAGGAAAACCGTACTGGTAAGGTCTCTTTTGCCAAGAACACCAAGTCTGTTTCTGTGGCAGATAAGCACTTTGAAGCCGGCGAACATATCGTGGTGCTGAAAAATGTGGATGTGGGCGCGCGTATTTACCTGAATACCATGACCTTTGAACCCATCAAGGATAACGGTCCTGTTAATGCGGTAGATAAGATGCTCTATGCCTTCGATCTGTCCACAAGAGATCCGAACTTTATTAAGCGTGGCGTGAAGGGTACCTTTACAAAGGATCCTCTGCTATACACCGAAGATGTACTGGCAAAGATGTATGAGACCGGCGAGATCCATTGGCAGTATGAGGTTTCCAAGGATGCCGATTCTGAGAGCCAGGTTTCCTTCCGCGAAGAATGCCTGCGCTGGAAGAGCTTGAAGAATTTCAAGTATGACGAACCCTGGAGTGCCTTCCGGATCAAGAACCCCGGCACGGGAACCTACGATATCCGGATCGCAGTTTCTGCAGAAAGTGCTATTTATGCGGATATCTATATCTTCCCTGCAACGGTAAGTGCGATGGATGCTCAGAAGATCCAGTCTTTGATGACCGAGGAGAACCGACTTGTCAAGGATGCAACCTTCCCCGATAAGGGTTCCTTCTATATGGGTGAGTACACCTTTGGAGAGGCAGAAGAGTACATCATTGTGCTTCATATGAAGAAGGGCGTTTTGATGTACCTGAAGAACATCCAGATGACAAAGGACGGTCTGGTAGCAGACGAGGCGGTCTCTAAGAAACGGGTCGTCAATGGAGCTGTCTATGACTTTGACCTTTGTGATGCAATGGATGGCATTATTGATGAAGGCAAGGTCGACTTGGCAGATTATCTTGATGAAATCAACGCCTGGTATGCTTCCGGTGTTCTCAACTGGAAGTGGGCTGACTCCAGCGATGATATGAAGGGCACCACCAAGACAACTATGGATCTGCCCAATACGAGTCTTCACAGAATCTATCGGAAAACCGGTATGCGTATGTCTGCAAAGACGGTGGACAGCTGGACTGCTTATAAAATTAAGAGCCCCGGCAGCGGCACCTTTACAGTCACAATGAACTACGCCGCTTACTTTAAGAGCGGTACTGTGGCAATTTATGTGGTGCCTGCAGACTCCGAGAATCCCTGGGAGGCAACCGACTCCTCCAACCGGATCGGCAAGGTCTGTATGTCTGAGGATACCACCACCTATATCGACGGTCGCTCCGCCTTTGTGGGCTACTTCGACTTCGAGGCAGGCAAGGAATACTACCTGGTATTTGAGGTTTACGCAAATTCTCTGTATTCCGAGCATAGCTACAATAACATCTCCCAGATCATTATGGAACGGGGCAGGATCGATTACGAAGGTGCTAACGATAAGACGATCAATGAGATCACTGTTGCGCATAACGCCATCCCGGTTTTGGATCCCGGTCAGGCAGGCGGCGTCACAAAGGTAAACGGCCACGATTACTATGTGCTCCCCTGTGAGGGCGGCGTAGCAATGGTCTATGACCTGCAGACCAAAGAACTTGTTGATACCTTCAAAACCGGTCAGGACCGGACCCAGGATGTGGTTGTGGATAAAAACGGCATTGTCTATTTGGGCGGTTCTACCAAGCAATTGATCATTTACGATCCCTTCACCCAGGAGGTAGAGAAGATCAGCTTCCTTGGCAGAGAGGAATTTGCGGAATATACCGGCTACTTTAGTATGTGTGCTGGTGACGATGGCAAGATCTACCTGGGTCTGTACTATGGCTCCGGTCTTGCTGTCTATGATCCGGAGACAAAAGAGCTGACTTACTTGGGTCAGTTTGCAGAAAATGGAACGGGTACAAGAGGCCTTACCTACCATAATGGCTATCTGTATTTCTTCACTTGGAACGATGATTTTGCCTACGTTCACAAGTATGAGATTGCTACCGGTCAGATCGTTGGAACCTGCGATGTAAAGGAGCGGAAGGGTTCTGCAGAATATATCATGTTTATGAATGTCATCGATGATGAGTTTATAATGGCAAGCGGTATGAACGGCGCAATGAA
>JAZQDL010000040.1:0-4787 GCA_045546835.1 Faecousia sp. | reverse complement strand
TGGAGTTCTCAACTTCGTCACACAACACCGGGTCTCCGCGGAAGCCGGGTCGTATGCTCCATGCCATTGGAGCGCGCCCGGGATCCTTAACCCCCAGCATCCACCCTAAACTGGGCGTAAAAAGCAGACACCAGGGACTTCATCGATGTGCCCTTCATAGGATTTTTAGGCCCTACCTGGGAACCGGTCGTTTCGACTAGGATACTGCACCGTCAAAATGTATAATATCACAGAATTATTGAATATACAAGTATAATTTCATTTTAATGTATAAATTTCCATTACGGATTTTATTGCTTCAGAAACCAGTCCTCCACAATATCGCTGTGGGTGACGACGATCTCAATGTTAGATATTTCTTCCTTTGAGAAAAAACGCAGCTGCCTGGACTCCTTGCTGATGCGCATTGTGGGTATTTCGTCCAATTCCAACCAATATGCCACGATCACCATTTTCCAGACGCTTCCGTCCTGATAGGCTGCGATTCTGTTGCCACCATATATCCCCAGTTTTTGAAGCTTTTTGCCGGTAATTCGCAGACCCAGTTCTTCCCATATTTCCCGGGTAATTGCCTGCAATGTCGTTTCTTTTCTTTTAACACCGCCCCCAACAAGTCCCCACAGATCGCAATCACTGCGTTTTTCCAGCAGGATCTTTCCGTTGCAGACGATCAGTGCGTTTGCGCCCAGCCGTGTCCGCTGGGTGGTCTTTGGGGGATTGGGATGATCCCGATAAAAGGTAACGATCGACATATGCATTCCTCCCAGGTGGATTTTTAATGATTATACAATATTCATCCTCTGTTTTCCACACTAAAATTCCTTTGGAACAGGCTTTGTAACACCGGTACGGCGGGCTTTACTCAAACCGCCTGCCATATGATGCTCCGGGTCTTGGGTAAATTTCGCCCTCCGGATAATATCTTCCCCAAACTTATCCCGCAACTGATCTACCGTTTCATCCAAACGGAGCTTTCGTTCGTACTTACCGGGAGACATCCCGGAGAAAAGATCAAACTGCTGGTATGGCTCTGCAGCAAGACGGGTCACCTGAACCCCTAACTGACGCAAAGGCGTTGCTCCGTCCCATGCCTCATCAAACGCCCGACAGGCAGCGTGAAACAGCTCTTCGGTGATATTGGTCGCTCCGTGAAGAAGAATCTGGTGAGAAAAACTGTAAAATTCATTGGTTCGCAAGTGGACAACAACACAGCTTCCGCTTTTGCCGTCCTTGCGCATACGCATAGCCACCGTTTCGCACAAACTTAAAAGCACCTGATGTCCTTCCGCTCTGCCGGTCACATCCTTTGCGGTAGTAACGGAATTGCCATAGCCTTTATTTTCTGCCGGCTCCGGAGTGACAAGCTCTGCATTGCGTCCGTTTGCATAGTGCCAGATCGTCTGGCCGTGTTTTCCTAAGCGTTTTTTCAGCACCTTTTCCTCGGTATTTGCCAGATCGCCTATAGTATAAATACCCATTTTCTTCAGCTTCTGCTCTGTGGCACTGCCTACCAAAAACAGATCCCGCACCGGTAAGGGCCAGAATTTTTCTGCCATTTCCTCCGGAAACAGAGTATGCACTTTATTGGGCTTTTCAAAGTCTCCTGCCATTTTCGCCAGTATTTTATTGCTGGATATGCCAACATTTACGGTAAAGCCCAGTTCCTCCCAAATCCGGCGGCGCATCTGCTCTGCCGCCAGTCTGGGATCGCCGAAAATCCTTTGGGTGCCGGTCATATCCACCCACGCTTCGTCTATGGAGTACTGCTCCACATTGGGGCTAAACTGCCGGAGCATTTCCACAAAATGCCGGGAGGCTTCTACATACAGTCCGTAATCCGGTTCAACAACCACCAGATCCGGACACTTTTCCAGTGCCTGAAACAAGGGTTCTCCTGTCTGTATCCCACACTTTTTCGCCGGTGTACTTTTTGCCAGAATAATGCTGTGTCGGGATTCTTTATCTCCTGCCACCACTGAAGGGATATCCCGCAAATCTGTTTCCTCCCCCAGCACCTTACACCGATATGCCGCAGACCAGGACAAAAATGCACTGTTAGCGTCTACGTGAAATATAACTCTATCTGCCATTTTAATATACCTTCCTCAAAAGACACCAGCTATGACTGCGAATGGTGTACTTCAGTTCAAATAAGGCTTTCTTTCCATTAACCGTTGCTCTGCACAGAAAAATCTGTGCTTCGATCCCCACATATTGGACTTCCCGGCAGCTGATGACCTCATCGATATCTATCCGGAGAAGCTGATGGTCTTCATTTTCCATTCGAAACCGCAGGGGGCGAATTTCCCCACCGGCGCTATATGCGCAGATCACATCCACAGGGCATATTCCCCCCAATGGGATCACCTCCTTGTTTTCTTTATTATAGTACATTTGTTCGATATAATCAAGTGGAATTTTCCGGTTGTTTCCCAGCTTTGTGTTTGTTATAATAAAGAAAAGGAGGTGCGCGAATGCTACGCTATCCCTGTTTAATATTAGATCACGATGACACAGTGGTGCAGAGTGAAACTACCGTTAACTATCCCTACTTCTGCTATGTGCTTGACCAGTTCCGGCCCGGCAAAACCATTACACTGGAAGAATATATATGCGGATGTTTTCATCCAGGCTTTGTGGGAATGTGCCGGGAGAAATACGCCTTTACAGATCAGGAGCTTCGGGAGGAATATGAAGGCTGGATGGAATATGTGCGTATCCATATCCCCGCCCCCTACTCCGGTATAGACCGGATCATCCGCCGACAAAAAGAAGAAGGTGGTATGCTGTTTGTGGTCTCCCACTCCGGTGCGGAAAACATCAAAAGAGATTATATGACCCACTTTGGTATTCTGCCGGATGCCATTTACGGCTGGGATCTTCCGGAACACCAGCGCAAGCCGAATCCATATCCTCTGGAACACATAATGGCTACATACGGATTTACCAAAGATCAGATGCTGGTGGTGGATGATCTCAAGCCGGCTTGGCAAATGGCAAACAAAGCAGGTATTCCCATCGCCTTTGCGGCGTGGAGCAAGCAGACAATTCCCCAGATTTCAGAGGAAATGACAGCGCTGTGTGATTTCACCTTTCATTCCCCGGAAAAATTAGAGGAATTTCTGTTTAACTGACTTGACAACTATGGTATAATTCTTTGAGAACGCAAGGAGGTGAGCAGTCTGGAAAAACAAGGAATTAAGATTATGGCCCGCAACCGGGAAGCATACCACGAATACTTTGTGGAAGAAGAAATGGAAGCGGGTATTGAGCTGTGCGGTACAGAGGTAAAGTCCATACGAAAAGGTACTTTAAACCTAAAGGATGCCTGGTGTGGCATTAAGGACGGTCAGCTGATCCTGAATCAGATGCACATCTCCCCTTATGAACAAGGCAACATTTTTAATAAAGACCCTCGCAGACCCCGCAGGCTGCTTATGCACAAGCGGGAGATTATGCGGCTGTTTGGAAAAGTTAAGCAGGACGGCTATTCCCTGATCCCTCTGAGCGTGTATTTCAAAGGCAGCCGGGTCAAGGTTAAGGTCGGCCTGTGCAAGGGTAAGAAACTATACGACAAAAGACAATCTGCGGCCGAGCGGGATGCAAAGCGCCAGATCGACCGTGCAATGAAGGAGAGATATTAAAATGGCAAATCCTACTTTTAAGATCACAATGGAAAACGGCGGCGTTATCGAGGGTGAGCTTTACCCCGAGATCGCACCCCAGAGCGTGTATAACTTCATCGATCTATGTAATCATAATTACTATGACGGTCTGATCTTCCACCGGGTCATCCCCGGCTTTATGATCCAGGGCGGCTGCCCCGACGGCACCGGTATGGGTGGCCCTGGCTACTGCATTAAGGGCGAATTTTTCTTTAACGGCATTAAAAACGACCTGCGCCATAAGCGCGGCGTTCTGTCTATGGCTCGTTCCCAGAGCCCCAACAGTGCAGGCAGCCAGTTCTTCATTATGCATCAGGATGCCAAGCATCTGGACGGTCAGTATGCCGCATTCGGCAAGGTAACTTCCGGTATGGAAGTTGTGGACGCAATTGCTAAGACACAGACCGACGGAAGCGACCGTCCTTATGAGGATCAGAAGATCAAATCCATTTCTGTGGATACTCTGGGCGAGACTTATCCCGAACCCAACAAGCTGCCTGATCCCTACGGCAGATTCTAATTGACAGAACCTACCTTATCTGTAACTATGCGGGCGGCTGATAGCCGCCCCTACAGTGACCTATATGGGGGTGTACTGGTTTCGACGGGGGTAGTGAGGCTGGATAAGCGGGCCGTGGCACCTAACCACGATAAAATGGGTAACTTTTAAAATTAACTGACAACAATACTGTTGCTCTGGCTGCCTAATTAGGCGCCCATCCGCCCCGGAAGGTCCACGAGCCGGGCTCGGGTGTGATCTGAGTGGAGAACGTGCGCAGGCAAAGCTTTGCGTCTGCCATGCATTATGAAGCTACTGAATCCCGGAGAGTGTTTGTTCCCGCCGGGAAGAGGGAATGTAAATAACAAACTGCGCCCGGAGAAGTTCTTTCCAAGTTGCTTTCGGACAGGGGTTCGATTCCCCTCGGCTCCACCAATAAGAATAGCCACCCACTCGGGTGGCTTTTCTTATTGGTAAGGTGGTTGACAGGGAATCGAACCATTCTAAATGCGGCGCGGATGAGCGCCGCTGGCGAGGGCTCGACCGAGCCACTCCTTTATTTTCTTTTCCTCCCGGGAAAGAAAATGCAAATCGATTCCCCTCGGCTCTGCAAATCACAAAAG
>JAZQDL010000039.1:0-2187 GCA_045546835.1 Faecousia sp. | reverse complement strand
TTACGACCCTAATTACTCCGTAAAAGCAACAGAATGAATACTGCCCCAATTTAATTTTTAAGCCGAGGAATTGCGGTTATTTGTTGTGCGCGTTTTTGACTACTGCTTTTTAAAAGGGTTCACGCAAACCGTCCCCTTGTCTCCGAACCGTCCCCTTGCCCCCTGCTCTCTTCAAGACGGGGGACGGTTCTTGATAGTTAGTCTGTCTTTTTATGCAAGTAATTTCGCAAGCCAATCCAACAATAGATACACAATAACACAACAAGAACGATTGATACTATTATCCGTATAATGTAACTCCTCCAGTAACCATCATCTAGTCCATCAATAAATAACGGCAATACTATTGCAAAATCATATATTAAATATATGAGCGACAAACCTGGCAAAATGATACGCTGCCTACGAACAGAAATTGTTGATAAGAACAGTAGCACACAAATCAATATGCTGAACAGGATTAGATAGTATCTCTTTTCTGTGAAAGCTATAACTGTAAACCGCACGGCAGAAAAAGAACTGATGGGAATATTTATAGGAAACCAGTACATAACAAACACATTAATTAGTGAGATAACAGATACGCTTGCAAGTAGAATCGTTAGATATTTTGTGCTATACTTCCGCATATTGTCACCTCCCAACAAAATCCCAAAAGCCCATACCTTCGTCAGCATTATTAAAATCACAATCGGCAGTGCGTTCTCTTTTTATCCACCAGCTGTATGCGAAATTATGCAACTTCCATTCCTCAACCAACGAATCCAATGTTCGTGACCAAGCCGGCTCTACTGGGTTAGATGTATTGTAATCAAGCATTATCTGTGCGACTTCAGTCTGCTGATTGGTGTTAGTAATTCGGTAAGAATCTTGTATTTGCATATCTGGATCTGCAGCAGTTCTTTTATCCACAATTACAACTACATTCTTTTCAGATTCCTTCATAATGTCCAATTCATCTTCTTTTACTACATAAACATATCCTTGACCTTCATTGTAGGTTCCGATTGGATCTATCTCTTTGGGCTTTATGTAGTTTTTGCTATCTGGGCAAGATGCTTGCTTACAATCTATTTTCCACAGAAAGCCAAGAAACCTACTGCAATTACCATCAGGGTCATACATATTTGCCGGATTATTCAAACAATATGTGTACATATTGTATCCTAACAACCCTTGGTTTATATCGTAAGATCCATCCGCATTGATAAATCTACCGATCTCCGGGTCATAGTATCTGCTTTGCAGGTAGTACAGTCCAGTCTCCTGATCGTAGACATAACCTCTATAACGCAAAGGGTTGTAATAGGCATAAAGGTTACTGTTATTGGAGTATTGCTGCCCCAACGGCTTACCCCAGGCATCATAGCTGTATTCTGCTACAGGATTGCCGGATTCATTTAACAGTGCAATTACATCCCCCTGCAGGTTGGTTACATAATAGAGAGTGAGTGTATATTCCTCTGATTCTACAAAGTACCCATCTTCATTGTAATACCCACCATCTTCTTCGTAATAAAGTGTATGGTAACAGACAGATTGTGGAAAGCCGTTTGCATCGTAGAAGAATTCTAAATATCCGCTAAGATATCCATAATAGTACTCTTCTTCAATATCCATTCTGACCAGTTTATCACCACTGTAATAGTAACGGTAATCTGATGGCCAGCTGGAACTGTGGCGCGCAGTGCGCAAACCATCAGCATTATAAGTGAAATCCCAGTCTGCTCCACCATCAACCATAGATTCCAGTTGCCTGCCGTGTTTCCAGGTGTAGGTATTGTTTCCATAGGTAAGAGGATTACCCACGCCGTCATAGGTTATTGCTTTGCCATCGTAGTTGGTCAGCAGGTCGCTCCAGCCGCCGTTTCCATAGGTGTAAGTTACGGTATCTGTGGCTGTGCCCAATTCGCCAGTGGTATAGGCATATTCCCGCTTGCTCCGAATGTTTCCTCCACCGTCATAGCTCCAGGTCCAGGTCTTATTCGCTCTCTGGTTGTTTTCCCGGACAAGCTGATTTTGAGTATCGTACAAATAGCTGGAGGTGTATGTACCGTCACTTACGGATAGAATATTACCGTTATCATCATAGGTGTAGGTATAGGTGGCATCAAAACCGGCAGTATCTATGGTGTGGGTCGCTACTTGGGTGGATGTTTTGTTTCCGTTGGGGGAGAAGGTGTAGCT
>JAZQDL010000038.1:0-25792 GCA_045546835.1 Faecousia sp. | reverse complement strand
AGCCGGTATAACTTAAAGGACTGGGCATCTATGCGCTACAATAACGCAGAAAAGAAAGCATCCGATTGTATTGGTTGCGGTGAGTGCGAGACCCGCTGCCCCTACAACCTGCCCATTCAGCAAATGCTGAAAAAGGTGGAGGGTATCTTTGAAAAGTAAGAAGCTGGAATACCAATTTTTTCACAGAGCGTGCTTAGAGGTCGCGAAAGACCTGGTAGGGAAGGTGCTTGTGCATAAAACACCGGAGGGGATACTTCGTCTGCGTATCTCCGAAACGGAAGCCTACTGCGGTGAAACAGACCTCTGGATCGAAGACAACGGTTTTGTATGTGATATTAAAACCGACAAACGGGTAGGTATTGCCTACGCATCTCAGGAAGACCAAGACCGCCCCTGGCGATTTATAATGGTAAAGGAATAAATAATGATGGGGCTGTTGCAAAATACGCAAAATCTGCGATAGAATATGTAGGGGCGATTATTAATCGCCCGCGGGCGGCAGATTGCCGCCCCTACATCTACCACAGAAAGATTATCAATATATAAAAAGGGTCTGCTGCAAAATTTTACATTTTGCAACAGACTCTTTTTAAAACATTATCAGAATTCCATATCCATCTTGGAAATGACAGCAGCGCAGCGGGGGCAAAGACCCTCGGCGTTGGCATTTACACTGTGCATCCAGCAACGAGGGCACTTTTCACCCTTTGCCTCGCTGACACCAATGGTCAGGGCAGGGAAGTTGACACCGTTAGCAGTTTCTGCGCCCTCCTCGGGGGAAGCCCAGTCGCAGGCAGAAACAATGCAGATTTCAGCCAGGTTCAGACCCTCGCAAGCAGCCTTCAGGTCAGCATCCTCGGTAGCCAAAGTTACGTGTGCTTCCAGAGCCTTACCGATTCGCTTGTTGGCACGGGCGACTTCCAGAACACCGTTTACATCCTGACGGAGCTTCATAACGGTCTCCCACTTGCCCATTGCTTCATCGCTGAGCTTGTAGGACTCGAAGTTTTCAGGCATCTGGTTGAGCAGCACGTTGCGGGCATCGTCGCCTTCACGGTGGGGCATAGACTGCCAGATCTCATCGCAGGTATAGGCGAGAATGGGGGCGAACAGCTTTGCCATTGCATCGAGAATCAGGAACAAAGCTGTCTGTGCACTTCTGCGGCGCAGACCGTCCTTTTCCTCACAGTAAAGCCGGTCCTTCAGAATATCCAGATAGAAGGAAGACAGCTCCACAACACAGAAGTCGTTGATGGCGTGGGTAATATTGTGGAACTCGTAGTTGTCGTATGCCTTCCGAACCGTCTTAACCAGCTCGTCCAGCTTGGTCAGCGCCCACTTGTCCAGCTCCTCCATCTGCTCTGCAGAAACCAGGTTGTTGGGATCAAATTCGTTCAGGTTACCCAGACAGTAACGGGCAGTATTCCGGAACTTCAGGTAATTCTGGGCGATCTGCTTGAAGATCTCCTTGGAGCAGCGCACATCTGCGTGGTAATCGGAGGAAGCCGCCCACAGACGGACGATGTCAGCACCGAAATCCTTAATGAGGTCAGCGGGGTCAACACCGTTGCCCAGGCTCTTGTGCATTGCACGACCCTGTCCGTCAACCACCCAGCCATGGGTCAGAACCTGACGGAAGGGTGCGCCCTGATCCAGTGCGCCGACAGAAGTTAAGAGACTTGACTGGAACCAACCGCGATACTGGTCAGCACCTTCCAGATATACATCTGCAGGCCACAGCTCCGGTGTCCGGTGCATCAGGGATGCATAGTGGGTAGAGCCGGAGTCAAACCAGCAGTCCAGAGTATCAGTTTCCTTGGTAAATTCCTTGCCACCGCAGTGGGGGCAGGTAAATCCGTCGGGAACAAGCTCCATAGCTTCCTTTTCAAACCAGACATTAGAGCCATGCTCGTCAAACAGAGCAGAGATCTTTGCAATGGAGTCCGGATTGGAAACCGGCTTGCCGCAATCTGTGCAGTAGAACACAGGGATAGGAAGACCCCAGCGGCGCTGACGGCTGATACACCAGTCGGCGCGTTCCCGAATCATACTGGTCATACGGTCCTCGCCCCAGGCAGGGAACCACTTCACATTTTCAATGGCTTTCACAGCCTGATCCTTGAAGGACTCCACACTGCAGAACCACTGGGGCGTTGCCCGGAAGATAACTGGCTTCTTGCAGCGGTCGTGGTGGGGGTAGGAGTGGATAATATCCTCGGAAGCAAACAGCATTCCGCTTTCCTTCATATCAGCAAGGATAATGGGGTTGGACTCTTCGGTCTTCAGACCCTCGTACTTGCCAGCATAATCGGTGTGTCTGCCGTAATCGTCCACGGGAACAACCAGATCCATACCGTAGCGCATACAGGTCTGATAGTCGTCTGCACCGAAGCCGGGGGCAGTGTGAACACAGCCAGTACCGGAATCCATGGTAACATACTCAGCCCAAACCAGGCGGCTGGTCTTATCCAGGAAGGGGTGCTTTGCCAGCATATTCTCAAAGAATGCGCCGGGGTAGGTGGCAAGAACCTCATAGTTCTCAAAACCGCCCAACTTCATTGTCTTTTCCATCAGAGCCTCGGCCATAATATAGGTCTCGCCGTTTTCGGATTTTACCAGCACATAGCTATCCCGGGGATGCAGGCAGATCGCCATATTGCCGGGCAGTGTCCAGATGGTAGTGGTCCAGATCACAAAGTAGGTGTTCTTCAGATCGAAGCCGGCAAGCTTACCCAGATCATCGTGCATGGGGAACTTCACAAATACAGAAGTACATGGATCATCCTTATACTCAATATCTGCTTCGGCAACAGCGGTGGCACAGGCCGGACACCAGGTAACAGGCTTCAGGCCCTTGTAGATAAAGCCCTTGTCGAACATCCGGCCAAAGACCTTTACTTCCTG
Organism: Faecousia sp.; assembly: GCA_045546835.1. Classification (GTDB taxonomy): domain Bacteria; phylum Bacillota; class Clostridia; order Oscillospirales; family Oscillospiraceae; genus Faecousia. The sequence continues at coordinate 22,888 of JAZQDL010000038.1, read as the reverse complement.
GGCCTCAAAATGCTTGTCCATTGTGCGGTAGGGATGCTCCCAGTCGCCTACAACGCCCAGGCGCTTAAAGCCGGACATCTGCTTCTGGATGAAGTCCTCTGCAAATTCCTCGCAAGCCTTCCGGAATTCCGGAACGGACATATCCCGGTTGAGCTTTTTCTTGGAATTTTCGATGGCACGCTCAATGGGCAGGCCATGGTTATCCCAGCCGGGCACATAGGGGGTATAGAAGCCCATCATTGCGTGGCTGCGGACAATAAAGTCCTTCAAGGTCTTATTCAGGGCGTGACCCATATGAATATAGCCGTTGGAGAAGGGAGGGCCGTCGTGGAGAACGAAAGAGGGCAGACCCTTATTCTTTTCCAGCATCAGATTATAAAGATCCTGCTCCTGCCAGCGCTCCAGCATACCCGGTTCCCGGGCAGGAAGACCGGCTTTCATTGGAAAGTCTGTCTTCGGGGTGATGATCGTATTTTTGTATTCCATTGGATTTACCTCCGTATTATTTTGAAAAAAAGAAGCCTTTGTCTCTATAATAAGAGACAAAGGCTTTTACCTCTGCGGTACCACTCTCATTCCGGTTTCCCGGCACTCAAATTCGCTGTATCGGGCGTACCCGGCGCAATCTACTGAAAAATCGTTCGGTGCGCTGCTCTGAGGGGATATGAACTGATGCTGCTTACTGCCTTGCACCTACCGGCAGCTCTCTGAAAGCGGGAAAACAGCTCACCTGTCCTCGTCTTTGCATTTGATATTAGTGGTTTGTTTCGTAGTTGGGACCGAAGCGCAGGTTGGAGAACTTGTTGTTGGTTGTATCTGATGCCGGATGCATAGGCTCAGCCTTGGGAGCGGAGTCTTCTGCAGTGCCGACCAGAGCCTCCAGATTTGCGGAGATCTCTTCTGCAACCGCAACGGTCTTGTCGTCAGTGCCTTCAATGCGATCGTAGTCAAAAGCACCGGTGGATTGGGGAGCGGGTCGGTTTGCCTCCTTGATCCGGTCCAAAGCGGTCAGGCAGGAGCGGATCTGGTCCTGCAGCTCGTTGATCTTAGCAGCGGCAGCCTTGCGGGCTTCCTCAACACGCTCATTTTCAGCGATGATCAGCGCATCTGCATTTTTTGCATTTTCTACAGCTGCAGCATTGGCGTCAAGGATCATCTGAGTGCATTTTGCTTCAGCTTCCTTAACCATCTTGTCGCAGGTCTTCTGGGCGTTGACGATGGCATCCTTCATACTGGCTTCGTTGCTGCGGTATTCCTCCAGCTTGCTTACCAGCACCTTCATTTTGCTTTTCAGCAGTGCATTTTCTTTGTAAAGGGTCACATAGTCTTCCAGCAGGGGCTCCAGGAATTCGTCCACAGCCTGCATATCGTAACCACCAAAGGTGGCACGGCTGAAGGTGACTTGTTCAATTTGTTGTGGTGTAAACATAAGAATCTATCCTTTCCGGTGGGTGGATCAAGCGTAAATTTCTGTTTCACTCTGGAGATTTTCCAGATCGCCCACAACATCCATATTGTGGGGGCAGAACAGATAGGTACACTGAGCAACCTTCTTGACACGGCCATCAAGGGCATAAACACTGCCGGACAGGAAGTCCACCACACGGCGGGTCAGAGACTTGTCTACATTTTCCATATTCAGAATAACGGCTTTTCTTCTGCGCAGTTCGTCAGCAGCCTTTGCAGCATCGTCAAAGGTCTTGGCGTGGAACAGGACAACTTCCTGCTTGCCGGAGCTCATACTTACTACCTGACCGCTAAAGCTGTTAGAAGAAGCAGCGCCAAAATCGGAACCACTGCTCGATGCAGCAGATGCAAAGGGAGAGGTGCGGCGGCCGCGGGGAGCATCCTCCTGTGCCTCGTCCTCGTAATCGTTCATTTCCTCGTCGTAATCATCCTCGTAATCATCATCAGAATAGGGCTGGGCAAATTTCTTCACATTGTCCCAAAAACTCATCTTTCTATTTCCTCCTAAATGTCTTGAAGCAGTATGCTTCAAATGATTATGGATAGTTCCGCTTACCGAAGATAGCAGTGCCGACACGGATCATCGTACTTCCGCAGGCAATGGCTTCGGCATAATCATCGGACATACCCATAGACAATATATCTACCCATACATTATCGTATTTTTTTGCTCTTATGTCAACAGCAAGGTTGCACATTTCTTGAAAAAATTTACGATTTTTTGTAGAATTTTCGCAAATTGGGGGGATCGTCATCAAGCCGCGGACATTTATATTTGAAAAAGTGCCGATCTCTTCCAAAATTTCCGGCAGCTCTGGAACAAAAAAACCGGATTTGCTTTCTTCCTTTCCGATGTTCACTTCCAAAAGTATATCCTGACAGATTCCCTGACGGGCTGCCTCCCTGTCAATGGCAGTAAGCAGACGAACAGAATCCACACTCTGAATGAGATCTACTTTACCAACCACCTGTTTTACCTTGTTGGACTGAAGATGGCCGATGAAATGGACAGGCGCGCCAGTGTATGCATTCTCTGAGAGCTTTGCAGTCAGCTCCTGCACTCGGTTCTCACCGCAGCAATCCACACCGGCAGCGATCGCCTGACGCACACGATCCGCATCATTCATTTTTGTGGCAGCGCAAAGGAGAATATCCTCCGGCTTGCGGCCTGTGGCAATGGCTGCAGACGCCATTTCATCCCGAATCCGGGCAATATTATCAGCAATAGACATAGGTTTACATCTCTTTCTTATTCAAACTAAAAAAACGACGGAGCAGCTGCCCCGTCTCCTTTTTTGCTATGCAGTCGGTGCTGCGGCTTTCAGAGGCCGAATGGGGGCCAGGGTGGAGATGGCATGCTTGTAGATCATCTGCTGCTTGCCATCGGTTACCAGAACCACCACAAAGCTGTCAAAGCCTGTGATCGTCCCCCGGAGCTGGAAGCCGTTCATCAGAAATAGGGTCACGGGAACTTTATCCCGCCGCACTTCATTCAAAATGGCATCCTGTAAATTGATTGGTTCAGACATATGTATTCCTTCTTTCTTCGGGATACGTATATCTTACCATATTTCATTGTCGTAATTTGTTAGAACCTGTCGCGCTTTTGCAACAATTTCTTCTGTATTTTCGCCAGCTTCCCGTCGCAGCCATTGGATCGCTTTGTTTCGCCGGAACCAGGTCAGCTGCCGCTTGGCATAATTGCGGGAAGCTTGCCGAACCTGGTCCGCAGCCGCCTCTACGGTCGTTTCACCCTTCAGGGCGGAAAGGAATTCCTTGTAGCCGATTGCCTGCATCGCTGTGGATTTTTCCGGAATACCCCGCGATAGCAGTGACCGGATCTCGTCCATCAGTCCCATATGGAGCATCATATCCACTCTTCGGTCGATCCGGTCATACAGATCCTGACGGTTTACATCCTCCAGTGCCAGCCACACAGGGGCGTATTTGGGCGGAATCTCCTGGGTCTTGCGATTATGTTCCGTGATGGTTTCACCGGTTTCGTAGTATACTTCCAATGCCCGAATGATCCGCTTCCGGTCTTTTAAGTGCAGCCGTGCAGCAGCGTCTGGATCAATGGACTGCAAAAGACCCAGCATATACTCCATACCTTTGGTATCTGCCTGTGCTTCCAGCCGTTCCCGTACACCGGTAGAAGGGAAGGGGGCGAAGCTGTTTCCCCGGATCAGCGCATCCATATACAGTCCTGTACCGCCTGCAATAATGGCAGTTTTTCCACGGCTTATGATACCGTCCACAATAGGGGAAGCCATTTCGCAGTAGCGGCTGACGGAGAAATCCTCAGAAGGGTCTGCAACAGAAAGCATATGGTGCGGGATACCCTGCATTTCTTCTGTTGTAGGCTTGGCAGTGCCGATATCCATATAGCGGTAGACCTGCATGGAATCGCAGGACACAACTTCGCCATTTGTGAGCTTTGCCAGTTCTACCGCCAGTGCGGTTTTTCCGGAGGCAGTAGGCCCAGCAATGCAGATAATGTTGTCCACAGGCTTACGCCTCCTTTCCGATTAGCTTCGCTTAAATTGCTTTTCCAGTTGCTTTTTACTAAGAGAAATGCAAATTGGTCTGCCGTGGGGACAGTGTTTCAGCTCCGGTGTTTCCATTACCTTTTTTACCAGAGCTGTAAGCTCTGCTTCGCTGGTTTTCCAGCCTGCCTTAATAGCGGCCTTGCAGGCAACTGTATGAAGAATTTCGTCGCGGACGGAATGCTTATCCTCTCTGCGCCCGTTCAGCAGATCTGCAGCAAGGGTTTCCACAGCATCCTCTGCATCCTCCGGTGACAGGTCCATAGGAATTTGCCGGAGCAAAAGGGTATTTTCTCCAAATTCGTCGATCTCAAAGCCCAATTCTTCCAGAAGGGTGCGATGCTCTGTCAAAACAGCAACACCGCTAGGGGTAAGCTGACAGGGAATCGGGGTCAGCAGCGCCTGAGAGCTGATGCGTTCCTGATTTGCCTTTAGTTTCTCAAATAAGATCCGTTCGTGGGCGGCGTGCTTGTCAATAAAGAAGGCATCCTCGCCTTGTTCCACCAGAATATAGCTGTTATATAGCTCACCAACCATCCGCCAGGGTGTTTCCTCCGGAATGTCCAACACCTGCTGTTGCGGTTCTGGGATCACCGGAGCAGGCGGCACGGGAGCTTTTTCCATAGGCTTGGGAAGTGCAATGCTTTCCTGTACCGGCAAGCTGTCATTCCGCTCAGCAATGGTGTTTACCACTGCCGTGGCGGCTACCAGTTTCGGCTGGGGCGCTTCTTTAACAGCTGTAGAAAACTGCTGATATTCCTTTGCAGTCATCGTGCGGAAGAAAGGCTTTGCATCAGTTTTGGCAGGCGCAGGCGGCGGAGCGACCGGAGTATGTGCTTGCGGTTTAAACGCCATCTGTGGCCGGTCTTGCGCTTTATTCAGCGCGCCCAGAACGCCGTAATGAACGCAGTCGAACACAACCTTTTCCTGGAGGAACTTGACCTCAGTTTTTGCAGGATGCACATTCACATCCACCGCGCTTGCGGGAACAGTGATATGCAATACACAGGCAGGGAATTTGCCCACCATAATTTGATTGCGGTAAGCCTCCTCCAGTGCTTTGATTAGCAAAGCAGAACGCACAGGTCGTCCATTTACAAAAAATACCTGCCGTGACCGACTGGGGCGGGCATCACTGGGTTTCGACACAAAGCCGGTTAGACGGCAATTCTCCCAAGTGCTGTCGGCAGCCACCATGCGGCTACTCTCCCGGCCGTAAATGCTGTAAACCGCATCCTGCAGATTTCCAGAACCGGGGGTGGACAGCACTTCCTTTCCGTCCCGCAGGAAACGGAAGGAGACCTCCGGATGGGCCAGCGCCTGAAATTGAACCGTATCAGCCACTTTACCTGCTTCGTAGGAGTCTGTTTTCATAAACTTCATTCGGGCAGGGGTGTTAAAAAACAAATCCCGCACGATAATCGTTGTTCCATCGGGACATCCGGCTTCCGATTCGTCAGTAATATTGCCTGCCTCAAGGGCAATGCTCGTACCGCAAACAGAGCCGGCTGTCTTCGTAAGAAGATCGATCCGGCTGACCGATGCGATGGCAGCCAGCGCTTCACCCCTAAAACCCATTGTGGAAATGGCAGCCAAGTCCTCTGCAGAGCGCAGCTTAGAGGTGGCGTGACGCAAAAAGGCAGTCCGGGCATCCTCCGGGTTCATACCGCAGCCGTTGTCTGTGACCCGGATAAAGGTCATACCGCCATCGCGCAGCTCAATGGTTACCTGTGTTGCGCCGGCATCCACTGCGTTTTCAAGAAGCTCTTTGACCACACTGGCAGGGCGTTCCACCACTTCGCCGGCGGCAATAAGGTTTGCAATATGAGGGGAGAGCTGTATGATTTTTGCCATAATTGATCACCTCATAAGGGAAATGCTGACCTGATTAACGGTCATATGTATCAGAATAGGTGCCCAGATAGAGTCTGCTTTTTCGTATGCCCAGGCAAGACTGAGACCTGCAGGAATGTACTGCAGTAAGCATAAAAGAAGGGTCGTTGCGGAGGCAGTTCCGATGTAGCCTACCACATGGATCATACTGAAGACTCCGGCAGAAACCAGATAGGCAACCAGTCGGTTTTTCTTTTGCAGTCCCCGAAAGATCAGTCCCCGGTACAAAAGCTCCTCTGTAACAGGAACCAGCAGAACGGTACACAGCTTCATAAGGGCATAGTTTTCCTGCACCAGTGTATAAATGTTACTGTCGTTGACATTGGAAAAATCTACACTGACAGATGCGATCAGCAGACCTACAAGGAAGCTGCCGATGTAGTACAGCACAAGACCCAGTACCGCAAACCGCAGACACCGGAAAGGGGTGTGAAGTGAAAGCTGTGCGGATGACGCCAGAAATTTGTGAAAAATGAGAATTGCAAAAAGAAATTCTGCGATAAACAGTGCAATATTCAGATGCGTGTCCGACAGGGGCGCTGGCAGCAAGCTGTTGAGGATCACTGCAACAACCGGCAGGATCAAAAGCTGAAAAGCCATCAGCAGCCAGCCGAGGATCACTTCGCCCCGGGTCATAGAAATCGAAAGTTTCATAAAATCGTTCCTAAAAATAAATTAACTAAGCATTTTCTTCAGCTTGTAAAGCTCGTTCATAGCCTCGATAGGCGTCAGTGTTTCCACACTGAGCGCTTCCAGCGCTGCACAGATCTGCTGACCGGTCAGATCTGTCATACTGATCTGATCGTCCGGTTCTTCCCGCACGATCCGCACCGGGCGGTTGGGGTCCTGACTTTCCAATTCCGCAAGGATCTGGGATGCCCGATTTGTTACCGCGGCAGGAAGTCCTGCAAGCTTTGCTACCTCAACGCCGTAGCTGTCATCAGTTGCACCGGGGACGATCTTACGCAGGAAGATCATTTTGTCGCCCCGCTTTTTCACAGCAATATTGAAGTTTTTCACATTGGGAAGCTCATCCTCAATGGCGCTCAGCTCGTGATAATGGGTAGCGAATAAAGTCTTTGCCCCTAAGTGCTTGGGACTTGCGGCGTATTCCAGAACGGCACGGGCAATTGCCATACCGTCATAGGTGGAAGTACCTCTGCCAATCTCGTCCAGGATCAAAAGACTTCTGGAGGTGGCGTATTTCAAAATAGATGCCACTTCGGACATTTCTACCATAAAGGTGGACTGACCGGAGGCTAAGTCATCGCTGGCGCCGATCCGGGTAAATACCCGGTCTACAATGCCGATCCGGGCGCTGCGAGCAGGCACAAAAGAGCCGATCTGCGCCATCAGCACGATCAGCGCTACCTGCCGCATATAAGTAGATTTACCTGCCATATTCGGTCCGGTGATAATGGTGACCTGATTATCTGCCAGACCCAGCTGGGTATCGTTGGGAACAAACAGGGAGTCGGAGAGCATTTTTTCGACCACAGGGTGGCGGCCATCGGAAATCTGAATTTCATTGCCTAAATTGATCTCAGGACGGCAGTAGCCCTGCTTCACTGCCACCACAGCCAGGGAGCAGATGGCATCTGCCTCGCCCACAGCGGCAGCGGAAATTTGCACTCTGGAAGCCTGGGAAGCAATTTTATCCCGAAGCTCAACAAACAGCTGATATTCCAGTGCGGTTAACCGGTCCTTTGCCGTCAGGACCTGCTCTTCCAATTCTTTCAGCTCCGGGGTGATATAGCGCTCGTTGTTGGCAAGGGTCTGCTTGCGGATGTAATGATCCGGCACTTGCCCCATAAAGGATTTGGATACTTCGATATAGTAGCCGAACACCCGGTTGTAGCTGACCTTCAGGGTGCGGATACCGGTAGCCTCCCGCTCCTTTGCCTCAATGGCAAGGATGGTGCTGTGACCGCCATTCATAATATCCCGCAGGCGGTCTACTTCTGCGTTTGCACCGCTACGGATCAGCTTGCCTTCCCGAATTGTCAGGGGAAGGTCATCATCCAGTGTGTTTTCAATCAGATCAGCACAGTCGGTGAGAGGGTCGATGGTCTGGGCAAGCCTTTTTGCCATTGGACTGTCCAGCTGCTCCAGTTGCTGCTTCACGAATGGCAAAGCACGCAGACCCTGGGCAATGCCCTGCAGATCCCGTCCGTTGATTGAGCCGGTGACAGCCCGGGAGATCATTCGCTCCAAATCGGTCACATAGCGCAGTGCCTCGTGAAGCTCTCCCCGGATGATGGTCTTATCCACCAGCTCTGCAACCATACCTTGCCGACTGCCGATCTGGGTGGCATCCAGCAGCGGCTTTTCCAGCCAGCTGCGGAGCGTTCTGCCGCCCATTGCTGTGCGTGTTTTATCCAGCACCCACAGAAGGGAGGACTTTTTCTCCTTGCTGCGCATGGTTTCTGTAAGCTCCAGATTACGCCGGGCATCCAGATCCAGATCCATAAACAGACCTGTGGTGTAATACTGCAGCTGACGGATATGGGAAAGATCGTTTTTCAAAAGGGTCTGAAGGATCTGCAGCAGGCTGCCGCTTGCCATAACCGCCTCCGGCAGATTGCGAAGACCGAGCTGAGCGATGCTTTGACCGAAATGCTTTTGAAGAATATCTTCGGCAGCAGAAAGCTGGAACTGCTCCGGTTTTCCTTCATCTACACAGCAGCTAAGGCGATGGAGCAGAGTGTCCTGATAAATGGGGTTATTGCAGTCACTGCCGTAACGCAAAACCTCAGCAGGGGAAAACCGACCCAATTCAGAGGCGGCAGAGGGGGCATCGTCACAAACAGTTGAGAAAAATGCACCGGTGGAAATATCACAGAAAGCAAGACCGACCTTTCCACCGTCGGCATACAGGCAAGCCATATAATTGTTCTTGCTTTCATCCAGCATACAGCTTTCCGTGACTGTTCCTGGGGTGATGATCCGCGTAACTTCCCGCTCCACAAGACCCTTTGCCAGTGCCGGATCTTCTACCTGTTCGCACACAGCAACCTTATAGCCCTTGGCTACCAGACGGGCAATATAGGAGTCAACAGAATGATAGGGTACGCCGCACATCGGGTTTTGTTCTTCCTTAGGCTTGCCCCGGTCACGGGTGGTCAGGGTCAGATCCAGCTCGTGAGCCGCCAGCTTGGCGTCCTCGTCAAACATTTCGTAAAAGTCGCCCAGACGGAAAAACAGGATGCAGTCCTGATTGCGCTCCTTGATCTGGTAATATTGCCGCCGCATAGGCGTCATTTCGTTTTTGGATGCAGCCATAGGCTCAACCTCTTTCTATCATAATTCGCCTGTCAGGCTCCAGGTGGATGCACCGGTAATGGTCACCGGGGCAAATGTGCCCACTAAGCTTTCCGGACCGGACAGTCGCACCAGCCGTCCGCCTTCTGTGCGGGCGGTAAGCATATCTTTGTCTGTGCCGTCGATCAGGCACACCATCGTCTTTCCAATGTAATCCTTGTGGATGTCTTCAGAGATCAGATTTTGCACAGCACAAAGCCGGTCAAACCGACGGTTTTTCTCTTCTTTTGAAGTAGGATCGTCCATTGTGGCGGCAGGTGTGCCGGGACGGGGAGAGAAAATAAAGGTAAACAGGGAGTCGTACCGCACCTGCTCGATCAGAGAAATGGTCTCCTCAAATTCTTCCTCCGTTTCACCGGGGAAGCCTACGATCACATCGCTGGTCAGTACCAGATCCGGCATCACAGACTTAGCATACTGTACCTTTTCCAGATAAGCCTCCCGGTCGTAGTGGCGGTTCATCGCCTTCAGCACCCGGCTGGAACCGGATTGGAAGGGAAGATGCAGCTGCTTTGCAATCTTGGGGGATGCTGCCATTGTGTCAAAAAGCTTTTTGGAAGCGTCCCGGGGATGGCTGGTCATAAACCGGATGCGGAAATCTCCGGGGATATCTGCGATCATATTCAGAAGGTCTGCAAAGTCGATGTTTTCATCAAGATCCTTGCCGTAGGAGTTTACATTCTGACCCAGGAGTGTAATATCCTTAACGCCGCTTTCGATCAGCTCCCGGCACTCTCTGAGAATGTCTTCTGCCTTCCGGCTGCGCTCTCTGCCCCGGACATAGGGAACGATACAGTAGGTGCAGAAATTGTTGCAGCCGTACATAATGGACACCCAAGCCTTCAGCTTGCTGTCTCGCTGCTGGGGCAGACCCTCCGCAATGGAACCGGGCTCGTCCTGCACAAAATATGTGCGTTTGCCGGTAAACAGTATCCTTTGCAGGATTTCAGGGAACTGCCATAAATGATGGGTAGAAAACACGCCATCCACATGAGGGTAGCTCTTTTTGATCCGTTCCACTACCTTTTCCTGTCCTGCCATACAGCCGCACAGGAAAATTTTCTGTCTGGGGTGGCGGCGTTTTGTGTGCGTCAGTGCGCCTAAATTACCGAATACTCGCTGCTGGGCGTGTTCCCGGATGGCACAGGTGTTCATAACCACCACATCCGCGCCTTCTGCAGTGTCGGTGATGGCATAGCCGCTTTCAATCAGAAGTCCGCGAATTTTCTCGGAATCTGCCTCGTTTTGCTGACAGCCGTAGGTCTCCACATAGGCAAGGGGAGTGATGCCTTGGCTATGCCAGTAGGATTTTATTTGTTCACAAAAGGCAAGCTGCTGCTGCAGCGCTTCTGTGGAAATGACAGTGGTTTTGGTGCTCATAATTTGCTCCTTGATATATACTTATACAATTTAATATACTATCATTTTTGATGCTCTTTTGCAAGTGTTACAGACCGGTTTTTATAAAATAAATCCCGGCACTTGCTTTTGCGGTAAAACCGTGGTACACTATCGGGTGATACTATGCCTGCAATTGCAGGAAGAAAGAGGCAAACTATGGAATGTAAATTTTGCGGTGCACAGATCGACGAGAGTCTGGGCATTTGTCCTGAGTGCGGTCTGGAAATTCCCCCGGAAGAAATGAAGAAAAAAGGAAAGATCTGGAAGATTATCCTGGCGGTGATCGCCGGTGTTCTTGTACTTGCAGTACTTGCCGGTTTCGTGCTGAACAGTCTGGGTGTTCTGAATGTGAAAGAGCTTTTGTCTTTTGAAAAAAAGGAAAACAATGCTTTCTATAAGGACTCCTACACCGTTGACGAAAAAACTTCCAAGGCGAAGGCAAACACTGTGATCGCAACAGTGGGTGACAAGAAACTGGATAACGGTACTTTCCAATTCTATTACGCAATGGAAGTAATGGACTTTTTGAATAATAACAGCTACTATCTGGAAGCAATGGGCTTAGATTATACCCAGCCGCTTGACCAGCAGTTTGCCAACAAAGAAGAAGGCATTACCTGGCAGCAGATGTTTATTGACAGCGCCATTTCCGACTGGTATAACTATGCGGTGATGAACCTTATGGCGGAGGAAGAAGGCTATGTTATCAGCGCTGAAATGCAGGCATCTATCGATACCTTTGAGCAGCAGCTTCTGGATGTGGCAACCAGCAATGGCTTTACCGATGCCCAATCTATGATCAATTCTGACTTCGGAGCTGGCTATAATGTGGAGAACTACATTCGTTATCTGGAAGACCGCTACAGAGCCGTTGACTATGTTTCTCATCTTTACGAGGTGCTGAAGCCTACTGCCCAAGAGGTGGAAGCATACTTTACAGAGAATGAAGAGATGCTCGCAGAAAGCGGCATCACAAAGGATGCAGGCTGCTACGGCAATGTTCGCCATATTCTGATCCAGCCAGAAGGCGGCGAAACAGATGAAGAGGGCAATACCGTATATACCGAAGAAGCCTGGACAGCTTGCCAGACAGAGGCACAGAAGATCCTCGACCAGTGGCTGGAAGGGGATGCCAACGAAGAGACCTTTGCCCAGATGGCGAATCAGTACTCCGAAGATCCCGGCTCCAACACCAACGGCGGTATTTATACCCAGGTGCAGGAGGGCCAGATGGTTGAGGAATTCGACTACTGGCTGTTCTATGAGGACCACAAATACGGTGATTACGGTCTAGTCAAAACCAGTTTTGGCTATCACATTATGTTCTTTGTGAGCGTTGACGAAATCTGGGCGGTTGAAACCGAAAACCAGATGATCAGCGAGCAGATCGAAGAAAAGGCAAAGGCTGCAGAAGAAATCTGGCCCATCGAAAAGGAATACAAAAAGATCGTGTTAAACGACCTGAACCTCACCTAAAAATAAAAACCGCGGTGCATTGCACCGCGGTTTTTGCAATTTAAGAATAACTGAATTTGTAATATTATGTCCGATTAAACGGAAGTGTGTGGAAAATTTCCTTGGTAATCGCCTTATATTCTCCCAGATCAGTTGTTTTTCGCAGTCGTTTACCTAGTTTTTCCGAGCCTTCAAACTGCCCGATCAGCATACCCCAATGCTCCTTAAGCCGGAACATTGCATTTCTTGAACCGCCAAAAGCCACTAGATATTCCTCCAGTAGTTCTCCATAAAAGGCTTCCAGTGTTTTCACATCTGTTCCGCCCGGGGTAACCATACCCGGGTTTGACAGTAAGCCTCTGCCGATCATCACAGAACCCACCTTGGGAAACTTCTGGTGGAACGCATCCACATCAGAAAGGGATCGCAGATCTCCGTTGTAACATAACGGATTTTTACTGTTTTCCACTGCGTATGTAAATGCATCCATATCCGGTTCGCCGCTGTAAAACTGGCTGCGTACCCGGGGGTGGATCGTCAGCTCCTTTACAGGATAGCAGTTAAAAATATCCAAAAGGGCAGGGAATTCCTCGTTAGAACCAAATCCGATCCGGGTCTTAATGGAAATATCAATTGGCTTTTTTGAAAAAATTCCTTCCAGAAACAGGTCTAATGCATCTAAATCACGGAGCATTCCGGAACCCTTTCCCTTTGCAGTAACCGTACCGGAAGGACAACCCAAATTGAGATTGACTTCCTCATACCCTAAATCCTTACACTGCTCGGCCAACCAGAGAATATCCTCCGGTACTTTTGTCAGAAGCTGGGGGATCACGCAAAAATCCACCGACTCTGCAGGCGGCAGCTCCCGTGCTTCTTTCGGCGTTAAAGCCCGGTGGACAGTGGGGGAGAAGAAGGGTGTGTAATACCGATCCACACCGGGAAAATATTTATGATGCAGCCGGCGGAAAATACTGTCCGTCAGACCCTCCATTGGTGCAAAATAATATCGCATTTTATTCTCTCCAAACGAAAGGGTGCGCCACGCGCACCCTTTAATTATATCTCCATAATGACCGGCAAAATCATCGGATTGCGCTTTGTGGTCTTGTACAGATAACCGCTCAGGTCATTTTTGATCGCGGTTTTAATGGCAGTCCAGTCCCGGATATGCTTGCGCTTGCAACGGTCGATGGCTTCCAGCGCAACCTGCCGCAGCTCTTCCATCATCTCCTCGGACTCTTTTACATAAATGAAGCCGCGGGTGATAATATCCGGTCCTGTAATAATCATACCGTCGTAGGTGGAAATGCTGACGCACACAACGATCATACCGTCCTGTGCCAGATGCTTTCGATCCCGCAGAACCACAGCGCCTACATCTCCAACGCCTGTTCCGTCTACAAAGACCTTGCCTGCAGGAACAGAAGCAGCGGCGATCTTACAGCTTCTGCCGGTCAGCTCGATCACATTGCCAATATCCGCGATCCGCACATTCTTTGCAGGCGTGCCCATTTGGGTAGCCAGCTTGCCGTGGATCTGCAGATGGCGCTGCTCACCGTGAACCGGTATAAAGAATTTCGGCTTGCAGAGTGCGTGGACAATCTTCAGCTCCTCCTGACAGGCGTGTCCGGAAACGTGGAGTCCTTCGCTCTTTTCATACACAACATCTGCACCCTTGCGGTACAGCTCGTTAATGATCTTGGAAACGGCCTTCTCGTTACCGGGAATGGCAGATGCGGAAATGATGATCCGGTCGCCGGCAACAATATCAACCTGCTTGTGGGTGGAGAACGCCATCCGGTAAAGGGCAGACATATTCTCGCCCTGAGAGCCGGTTGAAACAATCACGATCTTGTCCCGAGGCAGGCTTTTGATCGCACCCAGGTCTACGATCGTACCGGGCTTGACCTTGAGGTAACCCAGCTCTTGTGCAACCTTGAGCATATTTTCCATACTTCTGCCTGTGACAGCTACCTTCCGTCCGTACCGCTCAGCGGTAGCAAGCACCGCAGCGATTCGGTGCATATTGGAGGCAAAGGTGGTTACAATGATCCGCTGGTCACAGTTTTTGAACTGCCGATCCAGACCTTCTGCCACGATGTTTTCACTGGGAGTATAACCGGCGCGCTCCACATTGGTGGAGTCGCACAGCAGAGCCAGAATGCCCTGATTGCCTAGTTCACCGAAACGAGCAAGGTCGGTCATACCATCCTTTGCGGTGGGGTCGATCTTAAAGTCACCGGTCATAACCACAGTGCCCACAGGGGTATGGATGGCAAAGGCAACCGCGTCAGCAATGGAGTGGTTGACGTGAATAAATTCAACGGTGAAACATCCGGCACGAACCACATCACCGGGCTTATGGGTCAGCAGCTTAACCTTGTCTGCGATCCGATGCTCTTCCAACTTCAGCTTAATAAGGCCGCAGGTCATTGCCGTGCCGTGGATGGGACAGGTTACCTGCTGCATACAGTAGGGGATAGAACCGATATGGTCCTCGTGTCCGTGGGTAATGAACATACCCCGCAGCTTCTTTGCATTCTGAACAAGATAAGAAAAATCCGGGATAACCAGATCAACGCCCAGCATTTCTTCATCCGGGAAGCCTACACCGCAGTCCACAACGATCATGTCCCGACCGTATTCCAGGACGGTGATGTTCTTGCCGATCTCATTCAATCCCCCCAAGGGGATGATTTTTAATTTTTCTGCCAAATGGGAAAACTCCTTTCAAAATGTGCGTAAATAGGCTAAATGTGCATAACAAAATGAGCAGCCGTATGAGAGGTCGCGGCCCTGTATCGCCGGAGGGTTCTCAAATTCGCCTGCAAATATTCCGTTTTACTGTTAGCTGCAATACCTGCAGCTTTTTATGGCCGGATCTGCCTGTCCGGCACTTTGTATAAACAGTATAACACAATTTTGCCCGATTGTATACATTTATTTTTTAAAAAGACAGTTGCGCGTTCTCTTGATGTTTGTTATAATAACTGATAATAGGGTTACTATGGGTACTTGTACCCAACGAAAAGGAGGCGCAGTCTATGAATAAGAAGCTTGGACGGCTTTTGCGGCCAAGTGCAGGAATGTTTTTTGCATTTCTCATCGGCTTCACGCTGGCTGCCGGACTGATGCAGTACTATTTGCTCTCTGGCATTGAACTGGGCATAACAGCTCTTCTTCTGACTGTCTATCTGATCACGCAGGATCGGCGCAGGAAACAGCTCCGGAAATTTTTATCGGAAGAGCTGGACGAAACAGGTGGACTTACCGGAGGGAAAACACCCTTCCCCACATTGGTGATCCGTTTGGAGGATAACGGTGTCGTCTATGCAAACGATGCATTTGTGCATCTGACCGGTTTTCAGGATACTATGCGGGAGCGCTGCCTTTCCGATGTGATCCCCAACTTCTCTGCAGGTTGGCTGCTGGAGGGCAAACACGAATGTCCCCGGGATCTGGAGCTTCGAGGACGCCGTTTCCGCGTCTATGGCACGGTGATCCAGGCACAGACCCCTCAGGAATGCCGTTTAGGTGTTCTGTATCTGACGGACCTGACAGAGCTGTATCAGGTGCGGGATGAATATATTCGTTCCCGGCCTGTGGTTTCTATTATTCTAATCGATAACTATGAAGAACTGACCAAGAACCTTACAGAAGGCGCGACTTCTGCACTGGTGGCGAAGATCAACGATGCCATCACCGCCTGGACAGAGCCTTACCATGGTCTTTTGCGCCGGCTGGAGCGAAACCGCTTTTTGTTTGTGTCTGAAAAGCGAGACCTGAAAAAGGCGATCAACGGGAAATTCTCCCTTTTGGAGGATGTCCACGAGATCACAAATCCCAGCGGTCTTGCCGCATCCATTTCCTTAGGCATTGGCGTTGACGGCGAGACCTTTGAGGAAGGCTATGAATTTGCAGCCCTTTCCATTGAAATGGCGCTCAGCCGTGGCGGCGATCAGGCTGTCATTAAAGACCGGCTGAACTTTAACTTCTACGGCGGCAGAACAAAGGAAGCAGACCGCACAAGCAAGGTCCGTTCCCGTGTGACTGCAAACTCCCTGATGGAGCTGATTGGTGGAAGTAGTCAGGTGTTCGTTATGGGTCATAAGAACGCGGATATGGACGCCTTAGGCGCAGCGGTGGGTATTTGCTGCCTGTGCCGGAAGAAGGGAAAGAAAGCATATATCGTTCTGGATCTTGAAAACAACGTAACCGGAAAGCTGATCGAGGAGCTGCGCCAGACAGCAGAGTACAAGGATGCATTTTTGTCCGGTGATGAGGCGTTGGTTCTGTGCGATAACCGCAGCACCCTTGTGGTGGTGGATACCAACCGGCCCGATCAGGTGGAAAGCCAGCATCTTTTGGAGGCTGTTCCCCGGGTCTGTGTTGTGGATCATCACCGCCGCGCTGCAGATTATATTAAGCCTGTTGTGGTCAATCTTCACGAGCCCTATGCATCCTCCGCGGCAGAGCTGGTGACAGAGCTTTTACAGTATGCGGTTGAGAAGAAGGATGTGCTGCCCATTGAGGCAAAATGCCTGATGGCAGGTATCTTCCTGGATACCAAGAGCTTCCACGTGCGCACCGGCGAGCGTACCTTTGAGGCTGCAGCCTATCTGCGGCAGCTGGGCGCAGATACGGTAGAAGTGAAAAAGCTTCTGCAAAACGATTTTCAGGACACCATGTCCAAATATCAGATCATTAAAGCTGCCCGGCTTTACCGGCAGGAGCTGGCGATCGCAGCACTCAATGCCGGCACATCCCGGACACTGGCTGCCCAGGCAGCCGATGAGCTGCTGAACATTTCCGGCATCACTGCGTCCTTTGTGCTGTATCCCGATGGAGATCAGGTGATCATATCTGCCCGTTCCATTGGTGATGCCAATGTGCAGATGATTCTGGAGCCCTTGGGCGGCGGCGGTAACACCGCAACGGCCGGCGCACAGATCAAGGGCAGCACCGTTAAGGAAGTGCTGGATCTGCTGGTGGAGTCTATCAATCAGTTTTACGAGGAATAATCAAACGAGGAGAATATATTATGAAAGTTATTTTGTTGCAGGATGTAAAGGGTAAGGGCAAGAAGGGCCAGATGCTGGAAGTATCTGATGGCTATGCCAGAAACTATATGCTTCCCAGAAAGATCGCTGTGGAGGCAACTGCCGATGCAGTGAACACAATGCGTATGAACGATAAGGCTGCTGCAGAAAAGGCAGCAAAGGAGCGGGCAGAGGCACTGGAGATCTCCAAGAAGCTTCGTGAAATGACCCTTGTGGTTACCGCAAAGGGCGGCGGCGCAGGCCGTCTGTTCGGCTCGGTTACCAACCAGGAAATTGCAGATGCCCTGAAGGCAAAGACTGGTATTGCACTGGACAAGCGGAAGATCGTCATTGCCGACGCGATCAAGAGCGTGGGAACTTACACAGTTCAGTGTAAGCTTGGTTATGAGATCAGCGCACCGCTGACGGTTAAGATCGAAGAGGCTTAATACAGAAAAAATAGCTACGAAAGAGGGGATACCCCCAAATGGATGAAGAATTGATGACCAAACAGCTTCCTCAATCGGTGGAGGCAGAGCAGGCAGTGCTGGGTTCGATCCTGATCGACAGCCGATGCCTGACGGATGTGATCGGTCTGTTGCGCCCGGAGGACTTTTATCTGCAGCAAAACCGGGAGATCTATGAAACCATCTATACGATGTTCAATTTCTCTCAGACCATTGATCCGGTAACTGTGCTGGATAAAATGCGGGAGCTTGGTGTATACCACGATAATTCCCGGGATTATATCCTTCAGCTTATGGAGATCACACCCACAGCAGCCAATGCGGTCCGGTATGCCAATATCGTCCGGGAGAAGGCAATGCTGCGGGGTCTGGCAGATGCATCCACAGATATTTCACAGATGGTCTATAGTCAGGTCGGTACGCCTTCTGAGATACTGGAGAGTGCAGAAAAGAAGATCTACGCCCTGCGCAAGGGTGAGCGGGGAGACTCCCTGGAACATATCGGTGTAACCCTGCACAAGGTCTTTGACCGTCTGACAGAGCTTAGCCAGTCTGATTCTGCGATCCCCGGTATGTCCACCGGTATGCGGGATTTGGATAAGAAGATCAACGGACTGAACGATTCCGATCTTTTGTTGGTAGCAGCAAGACCGGCAATGGGTAAATCTGCATTTGCCTTAAATCTGGCGCTGAATGTGGCAAAGAAATACAATAAAACGGTTGCGATCTTCAATCTGGAAATGTCCAGAGAACAGCTTGCAATGCGTCTGTTGGCAATCGAGAGCTTTGTGGACGGTCAGAAAATGGCAACCGGCAAGCTGACGGAAGAGGAGTGGAGTAAGCTCTGTATGGCGTCTGCGTCTTTGAGTCAGACTGATATCCGCATCGATGACAATCCTTCTATCACCGTTGCGGAAATGAATGCTAAGTGCCGCCGCCTGGACAATCTGGGTATGGTTGTTGTGGACTATCTGCAGCTGATGAGCGGTTCCGGTTACGGCAAGGGCTCAGATAACCGCGTGACGATGGTGGGCGAAATCTCCCGTGCGATGAAAATTATGGCAAAGGAACTCAATGTACCTGTCATCTGTATCAGTCAGCTGTCCCGTGGACCGGAAAGCCGTACAGATAAGCGGCCTATGCTTTCCGACCTCCGTGAATCCGGTGCAATCGAGCAGGATGCGGATGAAGTTATTTTCCTGTACCGGGATGAGTATTATAATGAAAATTCCGAGGATAAGGGTATTGCAGAATGTATCGTTTCTAAAAACCGTCACGGTGAGATCGGTACAGTAAAGCTGCAGTGGATTCCCCAGTATCAGACCTTCGCAGATCGGGAGTGGAAGCATGCTGAATAAGCTGCTGGTGTTTGTCCGCCGCTATGATATGATCACTCCCGGTGAAAATGTAGTTTGTGCAGTCTCCGGCGGTGCGGATTCTATGGCGCTGCTGTGGGCAATGTATTGCCTGAAGGAAGATCTGCAGATCGATCTTGCAGCTGCACACTTTAATCACGGACTGCGTGGAGAAGAGTCTGACAGAGATGAAGCCTTTGTCCGGGATTTTTGCGGGCGGTATGAAATTCCCCTTTATTGTCAAAAATCCAATGTTATCGCAGGTGCGAAGGGACTGGAAGCAGCTGCCCGGGATGCAAGATACGGATATCTTCAAACCCTTCCCGGTAAGATCGCAACAGCCCATACAGCCAATGACAATGCAGAAACCGTGCTGATGCACTTAGTCCGAGGAACAGGACTGAAAGGATTGGGCGCGATTTCCCCTGTAAAAGGCAGTGTGATCCGTCCAATGCTGACAGTGACAAGGGCGGAGGTCCTTGCCTTCCTGGAGGAATATCATATCCCATATATAACAGACAGCTCCAACGAAACAGATCAGTTTCTCCGTAACCGCCTGCGCCATAATGTGATACCTCTTCTGGAAAAGGAAAATCCCCGTCTGGCGGAGGATCTTTCTGCTATGGCGCTGTCCTTGCGGGAGGATGAACGGGAGCTTGATGATCTGTCTCAGCCAATTTCCGATGTGGAGCAGCTGCGGCAAATGAGCAGTGCCCGGCGCAGTCGCTGCCTGATGGCATTTCTTCATAGCTGCAACGTGCCGGAACCGGAGCGGGAGCATATTGCCCTTTTGGAAAGACTGGTGTTTTCGGAGCGTCCCTCCGCCTGTGCCAATTTTCCCGGCGGCGTGACCATCTGCCGTAATTACAATAAGCTGGAAGTCCTTAAGCAAGTACAGGAAATTTTACAGACAGAGCTGAAATGCCCCGGCTGTACAGAGCTTCCTCAGCTTGGACTGCGGATCTTCTGTCGGGAAATGAATGACTGTATTACGGAAAAGGACTGCTTTACCGTTCAGCCGGAAGGGAAGATCGTCGTTCGGTCCAGACAGCAAGGGGACGCTATGCGCCTTAAAAGTGGTACAAAGTCACTAAAAAAGCTGTTTATTGACCGAAAAATTCCCGCATCCCGCCGGCTGCAAATTCCGGTGATTGCCGATGAGAAGGGTGTATTGGGTGTTTATGGCTTTGGCGCAAATTCAGAAAGAACACCGAAGGACGGTAAGGGAATACAAATTCTGATTGAAGAACTCTGAGACAGAAAAAGAGGTAGATCATAATGACACAGGATATTAAAGAAATTCTGCTAACCCAGGAGCAGATCCAGGAAAAGGTCAAAGAGCTTGCAGCGATCCTTTCAAAGGAATACGCCGGAAAAGATCCGGTATTTGTAGGTGTATTGAAGGGTGTTGTTATATTTTTTGCAGATATGGTGCGAGCAATCGACACCCCTTGCCAGATCGACTTTATGTGGATATCCTCTTACGGCAGCGGCTCTGACTCCTCCGGGAAAATGGATGTAAAGCGTGATGTATCTGCAGATTTGAGGGGTCGTCACGTAGTGATCCTTGAGGACATCTTCGATACTGGCAATTCTCTGGAATTTACTTATAAGCATCTTTTAAGTAAAGAGCCTGCTTCTTTGAAGATATGTACCTTGCTGGATAAACCGGAGCGCCGCAATCCTGCAGTCACCGTAAAGCCGGATTATGTTGGCTTTGTGATCCCCAATGAATTTGTGGTGGGCTACGGTCTTGATTATGATGAGCATTACCGGAATTTGCCCTATGTAGGCATTTTGAAACCGGAAGTATACAGTAAATAAGGAGAACACATTTTGAAAAAACGCAAGATAATCAGTATTGCAGTATATGCAGTGATTTTGATACTGATGTTTAGCTGGATGCTGGGACTGTTCGGAGTAGGCAACGACGATCTGACCTATTCCCAGATCGTATCTCTATTCCAACAGGAGCAGGTCAGCAGCTTTGTGGTGGAGGGAAACTATATCCAGTTAAAGCTGCATAGCGAATATAACGGAAAAACCACCCTGACTGCCGTTTTGTCCGATCCGGACGGCTTCCGTCAGGAAATGTGGGATATTTTGCAAAGCCAGCAGCAGGCCGGTATCTTGGAAAGCTATGATTTCCTGCCCGGTAAAGCATCAAGCCCCTATGACTATATTCTGCCTATTGTGATCGCAGGTCTTATTCTGCTGATCGCCTGGGTCATCCTGGCAGGCAGGGCAGGGAACTCCAATCCTATGGCAAATTTCGGTAAGGCAAGGACCCATCACGGACAGGCGTCCGGAAACAAGATCACCTTCGCAGACGTTGCGGGCGTGGATGAAGAAAAGGCAGAGCTGCAGGAGGTCGTTGACTTTCTGCGCAATCCTGAGAAATTTACAGCCATCGGTGCAAAGATTCCACACGGCATTTTGCTGTCAGGCCCTCCCGGTACCGGTAAGACCCTCCTTGCCAAAGCAGTAGCCGGTGAAGCAGATGTGCAGTTTTTGTCCATTTCCGGTTCTGACTTTATGGAAATGTATGTTGGCGTGGGCGCCAGCCGTGTCCGGGATCTGTTTGAGCAGGCGAAGAAGATCGCACCTGCCATCATCTTTATTGATGAAATTGATGCAGTGGGCAGAAAGCGTGGCTCCGGTATGGGCGGCGGCCACGATGAGCGTGAGCAGACCCTGAACCAGCTGCTGGTGGAAATGGACGGCTTTGACCGCACCGAGGGCGTGATCGTACTGGCGGCTACCAACCGCCCGGATATTTTGGACCCGGCACTTCTGCGTCCCGGCCGTTTTGACCGGCAGATTCACGTTGGTGCACCGGATGCAAAGGGCCGCGAGGAGATCCTCAAGGTCCACGCAAAGAATAAAAAGCTGGACGGCACAGTAAACCTGCATACTATTGCTTTGGCAACTGCGGGCTTTACCGGTGCAGATCTGAGTAACCTTCTGAATGAAGCGGCAATTATGGCAGCCCGGGAAGACCGGCCTGTGCTGAATATGCAGGACCTGAACGATGCGATGATGAAAATCGTTGCAGGTCCGGAAAAGCGCAGCCGTGTGCGGCTGAAAAAGGATCTGCGCCTGACTGCCATCCACGAAGCCGGTCATGCAGTGGCAATGTATAATCTACCGAACCACGATCCGGTTCATCAGATCTCCATTATCCCCAGAGGCAACGCCTTAGGATTGACATGGACCCGTCCTATGGAGGACAGCACCCACCTGACCCGCAATGAAATGTACCATCAGATCGTGGGCCTGCTGGGTGGCCGTGTGGCGGAAGCCATCTTCCTGCAGGATATTTCCACCGGTGCATCCAGCGATATTGACCGTGCCTCCAAGCTGGCACGGGATATGATTGGCAGATACGGTATGTGTGAAAAGTTGGGAACAGTCTCCTACACCGGCGGCGACGAGCTGTTTATCGGCAGAGATTACCAAAGCACCAAGAGCTACTCTGAAAAGGTAGCCGGCACAATGGACGACGAGGTCAAAGCACTGATCGATAAAGCATACGCCCACTGTGAGGAGATCCTGCGCAAGGACGCAGATAAGATCAAAAAGGTTGTAGAATTCCTTCTGGAGTATGAGGTTATGACCGGAACCCAGTTTGCCCAGTGTATGGCAGGGGAGGAGATCCAGGCAGCCTCCGATACCGCACTGCTTGATGCATACAAGACTGAAGATTGAAAATGAATAAGAGTGTTAATGTATGAAATGATGGCGGGGAGCGCGTAATGCGTTCCCCGCCATATTGGTTAATAGGAAATCATGTCAAGACGGAGAACAACCATGCTGCTAAGCCGCACACACGCCCAATGAACCCTTTTTATGCTATACTGTAAGCGTGGGGCAAGACCGAGGGACGGTTTGTTGCAGCAAGCACGCTAAATAGAACATGGTCCGGCTTCCTTTGAGCACAC
>JAZQDL010000037.1:0-3309 GCA_045546835.1 Faecousia sp. | reverse complement strand
TTGGGTCGTAAAATGTTGCTGGTTGATGTGATGCCCGCCTACGAGTATAAGGACGGCAAACGGACTGAGACCGTTACCGGCTACCGCTATGTGGTGTGCCTGGCAGAACATCGCCTGGAAAAGCTGAGTGTGCGCATCGACGGACCTCAGCAAATGGAACAGCCCGAGGGCTTTGTGGATGTGGAGTTTACCGACCTGGTCGTCACCGGCTATGAGTCTCAGGGCAAGCTTCAGTTCTCCGCAAAAGCCAGCGGCATTTTCCCCGTGTATTAATTCCACCTGTTCGTCTGTGGACGATCCCGCGGGGCGGCTGGGGGTTAATATTTTTCCCTAAAGAAAAATATCCCCGCCGTAACGCGGGAGAAGTCCCCGCTCGCATAGGTTAGTATTACCTATGCGAGCGATGTAGCGGTAGCAAAAAGGAGAAAAAGCTATGTACGATAACAAAGCCCAGTCCAGGAAATGGTTGTTGACTATCAATAATCCCCTAGACCACGGCATGACCCACGATGAGATCATCGACAGGGCGCAGAAGTTTAATCCTGACTATGTGTGTCTAGCGGACGAGATCGGCGCATCCGGGACGCTTCACACCCACGTTTACCTCTACTCATCCTCGCCTATGCGGTTCAGTACCGTCAAGAAGCGGTTTCCTACCGCCCATATTGACAAGGCCACCGGAACATCCAAGGAGATTCGGGATTATGTCTGCAAGCAAGGAAAATGGGTAGACACCGACAAGGCGCAGACCAGTATAGAGGGCACCTTCAAGGAGTTCGGCACACTGCCTTCGGCATCACAGGAGAAATCTCCCAAGATGGCTCAGCTGATGCAGGATGTGAAAGACGGCTATTCCACCATAGAAATCATTGAAAACGATCCCAGCTTTGCTTTTAAGATCAATGACATTGATGCTCTGCGGGAGAAGCTGCTCTTTGAAAGATTCCGGAAAGAAAACCGTCCCGTTAAGGTGAATTACCTCTATGGTGACAGCGGTACCGGCAAGACCCGGAGCATCTATGAAAAGCACCCTCCGGAAGAGATCTGCCGTATCACTAACTATCCTGCCAACGGAAATGTCCAGTTTGATGCCTATAAGGGACAGTCGGTGTTGGTATTTGAAGAATTCCATTCTGAGATACCCATCTCAGCAATGTTGAATTACCTGGATATCTACCCCTTGATGTTGCCTGCCCGGTATCACGACCGGATTGCCTGCTACCTTACCGTGTACATCACCTCCAACATTTCCTTGGAGCAGCAATATCCCAAAATCCAGAGAGACAAGTTGGAAACCTGGAATGCGTTTCTGCGACGCATTCACACGGTAACGGAATTCCGGAAGGATGGCACCATCCGGGAGGTTCCTCATGAGACGGTTTGAAAAGGAACGGCTGCGACGCCGTTCCAGTCTCCGGGAGCACCTCCCCAGACTGGATTCCGCCGACCACGCGCCTGTGAAACTGATCTTCATCGCTCTCTATATCCTTGGAGCGATCCTGGTATGGAGCAAGCAGGATGAGATTGCAATGACCGCAGAGACCACCGCATTACTTTCACCCATAGCCAGCCTGGTTATGCAGCATATTTTTGCTGTATACCTGCTGGTTGGAGGAGCATTCCTCACCATACTCATTCTGTTTCCTCTTGGAAGAAAATCTGCACAGGATCAGCTTCGGAGCATCGGTCTTGTGAACCATACCGATATGGTGCCTGCTCTAAAACGGAAGTACAAGGATAAGCAGAATCCTCGTATTTCAGTCTGGGAGTTTAGTTCTCAGGGAATACCTCTGAAGACCTGGGAGGACAAGCAGGCAGCCATTGAGACTATCCTGGACATCACCATCGTCAAAATGAAATATGGGTCTGGGAAAAGTCGTGTTCTTCTCTATACCGTTCCTGCCAGAATAGATCTGCCGAAAGTGATCGATTGGAACGATAAGTACCTTTCCCGCAAGCCCTTCATACTGGCTTTGGGCGAAAGCTTTACCGGACCTGTCACCGTGGACCTTGTAAAAGTACCCCACATTCTTTTAGGCGGTTCTACCGGTAGCGGTAAAAGCGTTCTGCTGAAGCTACTCCTCATGCAGGCAATCAAGAAAGGTGCGATTGTTTCCATCGCTGATTTCAAAGGCGGTGTGGACTTTCCACCTATTTGGCACAAGCAATGCAGAATGTGCATTGAGGAGGATTCCACCCTTGCCTTGCTAACCGAGCTAGTGGACGAACTGCAGCGCAGGAAAGCCTTATTGGCAGCCTCCGGGCAGCCCAACATAGACCGATACAACGAAACCACAGGAGAAGACCTGCCGCGGTATATCTTCGCCTGTGATGAGATCGCGGAGGTGTTGGACAAAACCGGTCTGACAAAGGAGCAGAAAGAAGTTGTCAGCAAAATTGAAAGCAAGCTTTCTATGATTGCCCGACAGGGCCGTGCCTTTGGCATCCACCTGATCCTTGCCACGCAGCGTCCGGATGCCAATATTCTTTCCGGTCAGATCAAGAACAATGTGAACTGCCGGATCTGCGGTCGTGCTGACACCATCCTGTCACAAATTATCCTGGACAGCACGGCTGCAGCGGAGCAGATCCCCAAAGATGCCCGTGGTCGTTTCCTGCTCCACGACGGCACTCTTTTCCAAGCCTATTGGTTCGATGACAGAGGAGGTTGATACTATGACATCATCTAACCTGCAAAACAAATATCCACCTGTCCTCTGTGTGAGGCAGGTGGCCGACATATTGGTGGTCAGTCTTAACACCGCGTATGCGTTGGTCCGTTCCGGAAGGATTCACAGTGTCCGTGTAGGGCGCAACTATCGCATCCCTCTGGACGCGGTGATTGACTACCTTTGTAAGCACTAAGATCGTTGCGGATAGACCGCATTTATGGTATAATATAGGTGTACCTGCTATGCGGCAACGAAAGGAGTAATATTTATGCCGCAAAGCAAAAGAACCACCTCCGGTATGGGATCCATTCGCAAAGTCACCAAGGTAGTAAAAGGCAAAGAGTACACCTACTACGAAGCCAGATACACCGAGGGCTTTGACCCCAGGACTGGAAAGCAAATCCAACGCAGCATCTCAGATAAATCCAAAAAGGTCGTTGCACAAAAGTTAAAAGCCGCCTTAGCTGCTATCGACGCAGGCACTTACAAAGCGCCTTGCAAGATGACCGTTGCACAATGGCTGGATATTTGGGTTGCCGAGTATTTGAACAGTGTAAAACCCCTGACCAAGCACAACTACAACAAGCAGGTGCAGAAGCATTTGAAACCTGCCTTGGGTGCTGCCAGGCTGGAAACA
>JAZQDL010000036.1:0-17697 GCA_045546835.1 Faecousia sp. | reverse complement strand
CGTTGCACCAACACTGACCACATCCAGGCTGATCCGGTTGCCGTGCAGACCGTCCGCACCTTCGGTCAGTTTTACATAGTCTTCCGTTTCCTCCACATCAGCACCCAATGCCATAAAGCCTTTGATATGCTGGTCGATGGGGCGGGAAGCAAAATTACAGCCGCCGGGCAATGCCACATCCGCCTTGTGGAAACGGCTGAGCAGCGCACCCATCAGGTAATAGCTGGCACGCATTTTCTTCACCAGCTCCGGATTTGGCGTTGTTCCGGAGATTTCTGTACAGTCCAGCAGCACCACGCCGGGAGCTTCCCGGTGGATCTTTGCGCCCAGATCCGCCAGAATATCCAGCAAGATCCGAACATCGGAAATATCCGGTACATTTTGAACACGGCACTTTCCCTTTACCAAAAGAGCAGCAGGCAAAATCGCAACTGCTGCGTTTTTCGCGCCGCTGATGGTAATAGTACCCTCCAAGGGGTTGCCGCCATTAATTTCATATCGGGTCAAGGACGATTCACTCCTTGCTTTTATTGTTCCAGGTTACCCTGAAATTGTACCATAAATCACTTATTATGTAAAGTATAATTTTCCGTGCTTTATCGGCGTAATCCCTTTGGATAGTGATTTTTCAGCACTTTTCCATCCCCTTTTCCCCATCCGATGGAATAGCCGTCAGCAGTAACCAGACACCATCCCTTCTGCCGGGATGGGATCACATCTCCGTGCAGCCAAGCGCTGATTATAGAACTGTCTGCCGGGTAGTCCTGCTGGACAGCAGCACTTTTCAGCCACAAAGCAAGAGCGTGGGCAGGCTCAAGCCGGTCCTTCTTCACTTGACCCAGCTCCAGCCCGGGGCGCAGCACTTTTACGCCGCGAATATCCGGCATAGCTTCCGGTATCCAGTACAGACTTTGTCCAAAGGAAAGCATTTTCCCCTCGGTCTGTTTGATGTCCAGTTCCTTCGCAAAATCCGTCCACTGCTTTGGTGTTTTCTCCCCTTGCTGCAGATTGACTAAGTCCGGCTCTCCCTCAATTTTACGCAGAACCGCAACGAAATGTCCCTCGCCCAGCAGCTTATGGGGCAGCAGTCGGAACATACCCTCTCCCACCGGAGTAAACCAGGGAGCGTCCACCTTTTCCGGGCAAAATTCCGGATGCTTTTCAAGAAAACCTGTAACCGTCTCTTCATTTTCCTCCGGTGCAAAGGTACAGGTGGAATACACCAGTCTTCCGCCGGGACGGACCAGCGCTGCGCCGGACTCCAGAATTTCCGCCTGCCGCCGGGCGCACATCTGAACCGTTTCTACGCTCCAGTCTGTGACTGCCGCCTCCTCCTTGCGGAACATACCCTCTCCGGAGCAGGGGGCATCGATCAGCACCCGATCAAAATAGCCTGCATATTTATTTGCCAGCGTCTGAGGATGCTCATTGGTGACCAGTGCATTGGCTATGCCCATCCGTTCAATATTGCGGCTTAGTATTTTTGCCCGCTTTGGACTCCATTCATTACAAAGGAGAAAGCCCTCCCCTGCCAGTTTTCCGGCGATCTGGGTAGATTTTCCGCCGGGTGCTGCACACAGGTCGCAGATCTTCTCTCCGGGCTTGGGATCTAACAAAGCCACAGCAGACATTGCACTGGCTTCCTGTAAGTAGTATACGCCTGCCTCGTGATATGGGTGCAGACCGGGACGGCTCTCGGGATCATAATAATAGCCCATAGGTTCCCAAGGGACTGGCTCTTTCACAAAGGGAAACTCCGGTTTTTCCCCTTTTAAGGGATTGAACCGCAATGCTACCGCCCGGGGGCGTTCCAAGGACTGTATATAAGCAGGAAATTCCTCTCCCAGCTGTTTTTCCATTCTGTGAAGAAATGCCTCCGGCAGCATACGCTCTCTCCTTCATTTGTGATTCAAATTTCTGTTTGACGATTTGACCTATTGTAGGGCGGGGGCTTGCTCCCGCCGTTGAAAATGTTCGGTTTTGGCGGCGGGAGCAAGCCCCCGCCCTACATTTACAGTTCGAGAAACAGCAATTTATCGTTTCTATTATAGCACAGTACTATTCGCATTTCTACCGCAAAAACGGTGCAGTTTATGAAACTGCACCGTTTTTTCAGTATTATTCTTCTTCCTTAGCCTCGTCGATGATCTTCTGCTGGTTTGCCTTGGGAACTTCCTCATAGCGCTCAAACGCCATTGTGAAAGAACCTCTTGCCTGGGTCATCGCACGCAGATCGATGGCGTAGGTGCTCATTTCAGCCATAGGCACTTCCGCTTCCACGACGGTATTGCCGTCGTTATCGGGGTTCATACCCATCACACGGCCGCGACGCTTATTCAGATCGCCGATCACATCGCCCATATAAGTATCGGGAACAGTGACCTGCAGGCTCATCACAGGCTCCAGCAGTGTGGGCGCTGCATTGGGCATTGCTTCCTTAAAGGACAGGATCGCAGCCAGCTTAAATGCCATTTCGTTGGAGTCAACAGGGTGGTAAGAGCCATCGTACAAGGTAGCCTTCAGGCCGACCATCGGGTAACCTGCCAGAGGTCCCTTCAGGACTGCTTCCTGCAGACCCTTTTCAACAGCGGGGTTGAAGTTCTTGGGAACTGCACCGCCCACAACAGCTACATCGAAGATCAGATCGTCCTGCTCTTCCTGGGGCTCAAAGCGAACCCAAACGTCACCGAACTGGCCGGAACCACCGGTCTGCTTCTTATGACGGCCGTGGGCCTCAACCTTTTTCTTGATCTTCTCACGGTATGCGATCTTTGCCGGGGACAGAACTGCGTCCACACCAAAGCGGCTCTTCAGCTTGGAAACCAGCCCATCCAGGTGCTGATCGCCGGCGCCGGAGAGAACCAGCTGATGGGTCTCCGCATTGTTCACCAGCGTGAAGGAGGGATCTTCCTCGTTCAGACGGTTCAGGCCGGTACCGACCTTTTCTTCCTGACCCTTGACCTTGGGTGCAATTGCCATAGAATAGCAAGGCTCTGCATAGGGGATGCCCTTCAGGGAGACCACCTTACGGGGATCACACAGGGTATCGCCGGTCTTGACCTTATCCATCTTACCGAATGCGCCGATATCGCCGCAGGTCAGGTGCTTGACCTCTGTTGCCTTCTTGCCGCACATTGCGTACAGACGACCCAGTTTCTCAGTCTCGCCGGTACGGGCATTGATCAGAGTGGTATCAGCAGTGATCTCACCGGACAGAACCTTCACGAAGGAGTACTTGCCGTACTGATCGGAAACAGTCTTCCAAACGAAAGCAGCGGGAACGCCGCCGGGAGAAACCACGAATTCCTCGGTAGTGCCATCAGCCAGAGTTGCCTTATGGTAGTTGCCCTCAACAGGGTTCGGCAGCAGGTCGATGATGTGATCCATCAGCATCAGGCTGCCCAGGCAGTTCATACCGGAGCCGCACAGAACCGGAAACAGCGTCCGGTCCAGAACGCCCTTATGCATACCCTTGATCATTTCGGCATAGGTGAAGTCCTCGCCGCCGAAGAACTTATCCATAAATTCTTCGCTGGTCTCCGCAACGGACTCCTTCAGCGCATCGTTAAATTCCGTGATAACATCTTCCTTGCCTTCCGGCACTTCGATCTCAACACGCTTCAGGTTCTGCATCTCGTATGCGCGCTTGTTGAGCACATCGATAATACCGGTGACCTTGCGGTTTGCGTCCCAAATGGGAACGACCACGGGAGCGACCTTATTGCCGTACTTCTCACGCAGGGCGTTGAAGGTTGCATTGTAATCGGAGTTGTCCTCATCCACCTTAGAGATGTAGATGAAGCAGGGCATATTGCGCTCTTCGCAGTACTTCCAAGCCTTCTCCATACCCACGGTGATGCCATCCTTGGCGGAGCAGACGATGATCGCTGCATCGGCAGCGCGCAGCGCTTCCATAACCGCACCGGAGAAATCAAAGCCACCGGGGGTGTCCAAAAGATTGATCTTATTATTATGGTACTCAAGCGGCACGACCGCAGTGGAAATGGAGATGTTGCGACGAATTTCCTCCGGATCATAGTCACAAACGGTGTTGCCGTCGGCATTCTTGCCGATCCGGTCAATCACACCGGTCATATAAAGCAGGCTTTCTGCCAGAGCAGTCTTGCCGCTGCCACTATGGCCCAGCAGACAAATATTACGGATCGCGTTTGCAGTGTACATTATGTTCATTCTCCTTTCGGGAAGGCTTACCTTCCGCTTTGCAGTCAGGGTGCCAAAGCACCGCAATAATGACATTATACACGAATGTCATCTGGATTTCAATGGCTATTTTGTGAAATTTTAGCTATATTTCAATTCAGATCTGCCGTGTCCATTCGGTGATCAGAATTCCCGGGATCATCCAAACCAGCTGATACAGGAACATATTCGCCGGTGTCAGCAATTCCAGTGCCCCCAAGGCGGTCAGTACTGCCATCATTCCGACACCTACGATACCGCCGATCATATGGATCACTGTGCCCAAAATACTGGCTGTACGCAAGGATCTTGCACCGGCAACACCATATGCAAAGGGCAACAGTCCCTCGGAGGTGACCAGCAGCAAAGCACCCGTTCCCGGCTCGACTTCTGCCGCCCGCATCCGCTGCCGGTCTTCCCGTTCCGGGAATCGGATCTTCCGGGTCTTGACCCCGAAACGATTGCGAATAAAGCTTTCTGTAATGGTAAAGTCGTCAGTGACGATCACAGGGGACAACCCCCGGTAAGCGCACAGTACACTAAGACCCGCAACAGCTGCTTTTGCTTTCTCATAGGTGATTGCAAACAGTCCGCACAGCTCCCCTTCGATCGCCACGCATACCGCCTGATTGACCTTAATGCCTTCCGGTATTTCCACACCCATTTCCTTTAAGAACGCCAGCGGTCCTACCAGGACTACCTGTCCTTCCACATCTGCGCCCAATCCGCCACCGGGATAGGCACACAGACCGCGGGCATCGTAATGGCGTCCGTTACGGCTGTCCAGCACCTGCTGAAACAAAGGTGTCAGTCCGCCGCCGTCAGCAGCGATCACCGCAGTACAGTATGCCACGATCTCATCAGGGTTTCTGCTGCCGTAAAACTTTACACCGTTCATCCGCACAGAACCGGCAGGGACCAAATCCTCGTGGCTGACAGGAAACACAGCTTTTCCGCACAGGCCCTTTACGCCTTGCCAACCGCACAGCACGGTACCTAGCTTATGCAGCCGCCGCTGCAGCAGCATTGCAGGACGGGAAAGGGTGATAAAAGTCGAGGCAGGCAGCGCCGCCAGAAGGGTCACTGCTGCAACCTGCACACCGGCAGAAACACTATGAAGCACACCGGCAGCTACACCCAGCAGCAAGCCTGTACCCAATGCGCATAAGGCGTATATATTCAGTACCTTTTCCGGTCCGGAGGGGGCACTGTAGGTGTCCATAAAATCTTCCACCTGACCTTCACTCCGCACAAAGCCCTTCCGGTCCTCATCGTAATCCGCAATCGCTGAAAGACGGTCTAAGTGGTTTGCTTTGCGCATGGTGTCCATCTGGCTCATTTCCACCGTTCTGCGGTGATAGGTGTTCCACAGGGACATTGTGATCTCCAGGCTGAATGCTGCACAGCAAGGTACACGCAGCTGCTTCAGACACAGCACTGCATCTGCACAGCACACAATAAATGTAAATACCAGAAGACTATTAAGGCTGAACCGTTTTTTTAACAGATCCGCCACGCCCTCGATCAGCTGGTTTGATCCCAGCAATGCCGAAAGGAGCATTGCAAAAAACTGTCCGAAGATCATCAGCCGCAGCCGGTTCTCCTGCACCATTCCCATGGCATACATTGCCGTAGAGCCGGCGCTGATCAGCACCACCAACAGGCTCAAAAAGATCGCTGCCTGCAATCCGCCAACGCCCTTTTCGCTCAGCTCATAATACCGCTTTTCCGGACCGGCAACCAGCTTGCGCTTTAATTCCCGCAGACGGGACTTGGGATGAAATACGATCGGCTGAGGGGGTACATATTCTCCCATCGGCTGCTCATATTCCGGCTCCCAGCTTTCTGTGAAGGCTTCCTCCCGAGACTCCTGTGCGGTCAGCTCCGGTTCAGAAATATTCTCCTCTTCCAGAGGGGCAGCGCCCCGGTAGGTTCCTTTGGGAAGCTTGCTCTGTTCCGGGCGGACAGCTTCCATTCGGACAGTATCCTGACCGACCGCATCAAAACGGACCGTATCCTGTTTGATTGCATCCATCCGGATCGTATCACCGGTTACTGTGCTTTCCTGTTCCTCCGGTTCTTCTTCCTGCTCCACTGTCCGGCTGATCTCCTCTGCCAGCTCCGGTTCTTCTGCTTGAGGATGGTCGGAAAATTCCCGCATAATATCGTCCAGGTCAAATTCCTGTTTTTCCATTTCGTCCATAAACACCCTCCTGTCAACCTGTTAAACGCTGGCGCACTGCTTCATAAAGCAAAACAGTAGCCGCAGCCGAAGCATTCAGGGATGTGATCCGTCCCATCATAGGAATATGGACGGTTACATCGCAGTTTTTCCGAACCAGCTGGCTCATTCCGTCACCCTCAGAGCCGATCACAATGGCAGTAGGGATGGTCAGGTCTGCCTGATACATGGGGATCGAGCCTTCTGCAGCTGTGCCGAAGATCCAAACGCCTTTTTTCTTCAGTTCGTCAATGGTGGCGTTGATATTGGTCACCCTTGCCACCTTCATATATTCCACCGCACCGGCAGATGCCTTGGCAACAGTAGCGGTCAGGCTAACACTGCGGCGCTTGGGAATGATCACGCCGTGGGCACCGGCACACTCTGCAGAGCGGAGGATCGCGCCCAGATTATGGGGATCGGACAGCTCGTCACAGATCACCAGAAGGGGCGCTTCTCCCTTATCTGCTGCTGCCTGCAGCATATCGTCTATCGATGCATATTCCTTGGCTGCCACCAGTGCGATCACGCCCTGGTGGGAGTGGGTCGTACTTAAGGCATCCAGCTTTCTTCTATCCACAGGGACGACCACAGCGCCGGCTTCCTTTGCCTGAGCAGCCAACCGCTGCAGGCCCTTATCCGTGTCACCGGAAGCAATAAACACCTTATCAATGGTCCGGCCGCTGCGAAGGGCTTCCGTTAGGGCATTGCGCCCTTCCAGCTGGCCCTCATTTTCTTCTATCCGGTCCGTTTGCTCCGGACGGGGTCTTTTGCGACGATAGTCCTCTTTCATCCTTTTCACTCCTGTTTCCGTTTGCAAATTTCCGTTTGACGAACTGTTGTATCGTAGGGCGGGGGCTTGCTCCCGCCGTCGATAACTGAGCTTTTTAGCGGTGGGAGCAAGCCCCCGCCCTACAATAGCCAACCGATAAATAAAAATTTGCATTTTGCGTATAGTTTTATTTATTGTAACAGATTTTTCTATTCTTCTCAACTGCTATTTTTTAACAGCCTGACAATTATTAACAGAAAGTTTACCCCACCTTTCGTTGCAGAGCGCAGAAAAATGTGATATGATGGACATAATAATCTATAAGGAGTCAGCTGTATGGAGAATAATCAACACAACAATCACAAAGCTCCCGACGATAGCAAGAAGCCAAAGGGTATTTGGTTTGCGCTGATTGCAACCGTTGCGGTCATTTTGATCGCCACCAGCTTGTTTCGTGCTATTAAGGGAAGTCAATATCAGGAGACCACCTATTCAGATTTTCTGGCGGATATGAAGGCGAACAATCTTTCCGAGGTGGAATTCAACTACGATCGGGTATTGTATCTGACGAAAGAGGCCGCCGCCCTGCCCCCTTCCCAGCAGAAGGCCTGCATCACCGGTCTGCCTGCCGGCGATGTGATGAGCCTTGCGGAGGAGCTGGACGCTATGGGCGTTCAGGTCAACCAGATCGTCACAGAGGATAACTCTATGATCGTGATGATCCTCTACTATGTGATTATGTTCGCACTGCTGTTTGTGTTTATGCGCAGCATCGCAAAGCGCTTCAGCGGTGATGGCGCTATGGGCGGCATCGGCGGTAACAAGGCAAAGGTCTATATGGAAAAGCAGACCGGTGTTACCTTCCGGGATGTTGCCGGTCAGGATGAAGCCAAAGAATCTTTGCAGGAGATCATCGACTTTTTGCACAATCCGAAAAAGTATACAGAGATCGGTGCAAAGCTGCCCAAGGGTGCGCTGCTGGTTGGCTCTCCCGGTACAGGTAAGACGCTCCTTGCAAAGGCAGTTGCCGGCGAAGCAGATGTCCCCTTTTTCTCCATTTCCGGCTCTGACTTTGTGGAAATGTTTGTAGGCGTAGGCGCAAGCCGGGTGCGTAGCCTGTTCCAGCAAGCAGCCAAGGTTGCTCCCTGTATTATCTTTATTGACGAAATTGACGCAGTGGGCAGATCCCGGGATTCCAAGTACGGCAGCCATTCCGAGCAGGAGCAGACCCTCAATCAGTTACTGGGCGAAATTGACGGTTTCGATTCCTCTAAGGGTATCGTTTGTCTGGCAGCAACCAACCGTCCGGAAATTCTGGACAAGGCGCTGCTGCGCCCCGGCCGTTTCGACCGGAGGATCATTGTGGACCGTCCCAACCTGCAGGGCAGACTGGACACCCTGAAGGTCCACACCCGGAAGATCAAGCTCTCCGAGGATGTAGATCTGCGAAAAATCGCCCAGGCAACTGCCGGCGCTGTAGGCGCAGATCTTGCAAACCTTGTAAACGAAGCAGCGTTGCGTGCTGTCCGTCATGGCCGCAAGGCAGTCAATCAGGAGGACCTGCTGGTGTCCTTCGAAACGGTCATTGCCGGTACAGAAAAGAAAAACACTGTGCTCACCGACACAGAAAAGCGGCTGGTTGCCTATCACGAGGTAGGCCACGCCCTGATCGCCGCCCTGGAAAAGAATGCCCAGCCTGTATCCAAGATCACCATCGTGCCCCACACCTCCGGTGCGCTGGGCTACACCATGCAAATGCCTGAGGAAGAAAAGTATCTGCAGACCGCTGCAGAGCTGATGACCGAGCTGCGTACACTGGTCGGCGGCAGAGCCGCAGAGCAGGTCGTGTTCGGCGTGCAGACCACCGGCGCAGCCAACGACATCCAGCGGGCAACCTCCCTTGCCCGGAATATGGTGACCTTGTACGGTATGAGCGACACCCTGGGTCTGATGGCGCCCGCCTCTGTAAACAACGAATATCTGGAGGGACAGGCATATCTGGACTGCTCTCAGGAAACAAGCGCACTGGTTGACAAGGAAGTAAAACGACTGCTTGCCCAGTGCTACGAAGAGGCAAAGGCAGTCCTGTCTGCAAACCGGGAGCTGCTGGACGAGATCTCCCAGTATCTGCTTGTGAAGGAAACCATCACCGGCGATGAGCTGATGGCATATATCCACGCAGACAAAAAAGCGGAGGACGATGCCCCCAGCGCAGATACGGAAGATTTTGCAGAGGAATAAAAGCGCAACCAGGGCAGCTTTCAACTGCCCTGGTTTTCTTTATTCTGCTATGTAGGGCGGGGCTTGCTCCCGCCGTTGGAAGCACCTGGTCATTAGCGGCGGGAGCAAGCCCCCGCCCTACAGTATGTTTATGTTCAATTGTAAAAAATGAGCGTGCCATAGCACGCTCATTTTTTCTTACTGTTTGAAGGCTTCCATAAAGTTTCTCAGCATTGCGGCGCATTCGGCGCGGGTAGCTGTACCTGCGGGGTCAAGGCGGAAGGTGGAGATGGGCTTGCCTGCCGTTCCCTTGCCGCTGAGGACACCGTTGGTCACTGCCCAGTTCATTGCGATCTTTGCATAATCGGAAACCTTATTGCCGTCGGCAAACTGGTTGATCTTTCCGTCTTCTGCATCCAACGAATAACCCTTCATCTTCGCGTACTTATAGAGCATAACCGCTAAGTCCTGCCGGGTGATGTTTTTGCCAATGCCAAAGCTGCCATCGCCCAGTCCGCTGGCAATTCCCACTTCATATGCCCAGAGGACCGCATTTTTGTACCACGCATTCTTTACATCCGGGAAGTTCTTATCGCTGTCTACAGGCGGCTTTTCTTCTGCATTGTAGAGCACCTGTACAAATTCTTCTCTGGTAATGGGGCTGTTGGGATCAAAGTTCACTCTGCCGTAGCTATCTGTTCCCTTGCCTGCCATCAGGTTGTTCTCCAGGGCATATTCTGCCGCACTGTACTGCCAGCTGGTGGTGTCGATATCTGCGAACACAGATCC
Source organism: Faecousia sp. (assembly GCA_045546835.1). Taxonomy (GTDB): domain Bacteria; phylum Bacillota; class Clostridia; order Oscillospirales; family Oscillospiraceae; genus Faecousia. The sequence continues at coordinate 7,495 of JAZQDL010000036.1, read as the reverse complement.
ATCACCGATAGAATAATCCTTGATCTTCATCTGACTGTCCAGGTTCATTTGCACGACCTGCACCATATCACCGTACATTTCCACTGTGGAGCTGATGGACCAGACGCCGTTTTTATAGCTGACCTGATCCGGACAGGTGGTCGCGACCTGACCTGCACCCATCAGATAATGATTGTGCTTATAAATATCCGTATGAGGATCATAATGCTCCGACAGGGACAGGTCCACATTCTCCACAGCAAAGAATTTCTTTACTGCACTTACGATCTGTTCGCCACTGACCAGATCGTAATAGCGACCGTCTGCGCCCTCTACAGCGCTTCCTGTATAGAAGATGCCGTCCATAATGCCTGCCATTTCCACGATCACATCGATATTGTCTGCGGTAATGACACCGGAATAGTTTTTCGGTGCACCTTCAAAGTCTGTCATATAATACACAGGATGATCCTGGATATATGTCATCACTTCAAACCACTCACTTGCGCCAATGGTATTGCTTATGACCACACTCTCTCCGCCTGTCAAAAGTGCCAGGGTGAAAGAGCTGTCATCGGCAAGGATCACGCACTCAAACAGGCCAATGTCTGTAAACACACCGCCATAGTACTGGCCTGCATCCTCCTCCCAGGCAAAGCACATATCCAGAAGCTTCATATCAAATCCGGTGTTGTCGGAATTGAGCACAGAAACTGTAATGGATTTATCTGCATTTTCCGTAAGGATCAGCTTGTGCATCTTGTTTTCCTTAACTGTGTAAGGAATCTTGCAGGTATGCCCAAACAGCTCCACTTCTGCTGTCTGCTGACCGGCGGTTTCAAAAGCTACGACCGTACCTATATCCGTTCTTCTGTTCAATTTCTTGGAGAAGAAGGTCCTGTAGTATCCAGCGGTGTAGTCATCGCTGATCATAACATCCTCATAGGTGTTGTCCGTATAGTGAATTCTTATAGTCGCGCCCTTCAGATTGGGATATGCGCCCACCAGGCATTCCCTTTGATCCGGCGCTTTCACCAGCTGCAGCTCCCGGATGGGATCTTCCATTATGGTAACATTGAAGGTCGCCTTCACGCCCAGAAGATAACCGGTCACCTGGTAGGTATTGCCCGGTGTCCAGGGTTCATCCCCTTGCACTTCCCAGGCATCCGTGGAAATTCCGTAATACTCGTCTTGGTAGAGGATGCCGTCGTCCATTATTTCCGGTCTGGTGCCGTCCTTGAGCACCACATCCTCCAAAACAGGTGTAAAGCGATACTCATCATAATTTTCGTAAGAATAGGAGTCAAGGCCCTTGAACAGAACCAGATCCTTAAAGGCAATGCTTTCCACAGGGGTGGGCAGGATCGTTACATTGAAGGTGTCACTAACGCCCATCAGGCTGCCGGTTGCCGTGTAGGTGTTTCCGACGGTCCAGGGGGTGTCGTGCTGGGAGCTGCTGTCGAGCTCTAAGTAGTACCAGTCCTCGCCGATCTGAAGCTCTCTGCCGTCGGTGATGGTCTCCACAGTTCCGTCCTTCATAGTCACCTTGGCGTTCACAGCGTAGATATCGTAAACACAGCGATCCTCGCCGAACCAATATGAACCCTCACCTTCAAGGAAGGTAATATCCTCAATTTCAATACTCTCCACCGGGGAGGAGAGGATCGTAACCTCAAAGGTATCGCTGACACCCATCAGGCTGCCGGTAACGGTATAAGTGTTTCCTGCAGTCCAAGGCTGCTCATACTGCACAGAGGTATCTGCCTCGATGTGATAATAGGTATCGTCCAGCTCCAGATAGCCCTCTGTGATCACTGTGCCATCTTTTAAGGTAATCGTGCCTGTCACTTCCGGCTGGTAATAATAGCAATCCTCTTCCCAGTAGCCTCCGGTATATTCCATTATGGAAACATCCTGGATCTCAATGTTTTCCACTGGACCTTCGGTAATGGTGACTGTAAAGGTGTCGCTAACGCTCAGAAGGCTGCCGGTAACGGTATAGGTATTGCCTGCGGTCCAGGGCTCGTCATACTGGATGTGGCTTTCCCATTCGATCCAATAACGGTTCTCTCCCAGATCCAGATAGTAATCCGTGATCACTGTGCCGTCCTTCAGGGTGATCGTTGCTTTTGGGGATAGATCATAGTAAAAATGATCGCCGCTCATCCATCCGTTTGTATATTCCATTACGGAAATATCTTCAATTTCAATACTTTCAACAGGAGTTCCCTCGATCACTACCTTGTAGTCCTTACGCAGATTTCCCAGATAGATCGTTGCGGTATGCTCGCCCACGCCCCACTGGTTTTCATAGGACTGCTCAGAATCCCACCAAAGATACTCTCTGATGCTTTCACCAAAACCATCGGGGTTGCCGGACACTTCAGAACCATCGGTCAAAGTGATTTTCACATTTTCCGGAAAAACATCATATTGCAACCAGGCGTTTTCGATATAGGTATCCGTTTCTTCATCCCAATAGCCGGACATCCAGCCTAAGCCTTCCATAATCACAACATCATCCACCGCAATATCCTCAGCGCAAATGACTTTCACATTGAAGGTATCGCTGGCACCGGCAAGGGTACCTGTGACCTGGTAGGTCTCACCTAATACCCAGGGCGCTTCATCCTGGGTATCCGAATATGTAAGATCAGTAGAATATCCGTAACCGTAATACTCGAAATAAAAACCATCCAGATCAGTCTCATAGGAGCCATCGGTATAATAGACTGTACAGGAGGTTCTGTAGTCATACTTTCCGCTATCCGGATAATAGATACAGAAATTGCAGTCGTTGATCTCGATCCGCTCCACCGGGGATTCCAGCACCTCTACATTGAAGGTCCGTCCGTCGCCGTATGTGACCGGATAAGTATTGCCAACCTCCCAGCGGGCAGTATCCTGGGTGTCTGTGATGGTCACATCACCGTATCCAAAATCATAGCTTTGATTTCTGTAAAAGAAACTAGGGCTCCACTCGCTTATGCCACCGTCTGCATAGGTTTCTACAATTTGGAGATTAAATTCTTCATAGATGCCGTCTTCTCCCCGCATAAAGTCATACACATAGGTATCCTTAATATAAAATCCGGGATCAGCAGCTTCCTCCACTGCAAATACATTTGCCGGTATCATCGAGAAGATCAATGCGAATGATAATAACAAAGCTACCAGTTTTTTCATATGTTACATCTCCTTTTGGCATGGTTTTTTGGGGATTGCTTACATATTTATTATGCCAGTTCCCTATTTGTTTGTCAAGGGTGCACAGACCATCCCCTATGAAACGACACAGGCAAAGGGTCTGTTGCAAAATACAGATCATCTATCGATAGCGTTCGTAGGGGAGGCTATTAGCCTCCCGCGGGCGGATATTATCCGCCCCTACATCCACAAGATGTAGAAAAATACATAGTTTTAGGGCGCATTGCAGTATTTTGCAACGCGCCCATCTGTTTTAATCTTATTTTTTTCTATTTCCCAGAGCTTCGAGCCAGTGACCTGTAAAAAACCATTTGCAGATCCAGGCGCTGCAAGGGTTACCGAACAGTAGCAATACTGCCAAGGCAATTCCCGCCGCCAGCAGGATGTTCTCTGTCTGTGCATACTGGAAGACAGCCTCTTTTCCCAGCAAACGGACCACAAAGCCGTGAAACAGAAAAACAGGAAATGTATTGCTTCCAATTGTGGAAACGACGGGTATTTTTCGATCGGATACGATCGCAAACAGCACCCCGATCCAGGCAAATCCCAACATTTGAAAAATTGCCCGATGTTTCCAGGTAAAGCCTCCGCCGGCATAGCTGTAAGAGCCGTACAACACTTGTCTTGTATAGCTTTCCGGATCGTTTAATGTAAACCATTCCAAAACTGCCACAAGGATCAGGCAGATAAAAAACAGCACCTGTCCGCCCCAGTTTCCCTTTTTTTTCGGCAAATTCGGCGTGCTGTTTCCCATATAGTATCCGGCAACAAAGAAGGGCAGGAAGCAGAAAAACCGGGACAGGGACATATAATACCCTACCGTATTATCCAAACCCGCCAGCAGGGCTGCTGCTACAGAAGTTACGAAGATACACACCCGACCGACATTGCTTTCCCACTGAAGCAGCGGAATCAGCAGATAATAGAACACCGTTGCCAGAAGATACCATAAGATCCAATAGGGCGTTGTGTACTGCAGCGTTGCAGAACCTGCGCCATCAATGACATATGCCTGAAACAGCTGGTAAAGGGTCTGAAACAGAAAATAGGGATAGATCAGAGACAAGAGAATCTTTTTTGGCTTGAACCGGGCAAAATAACCAGTCAAGAAGATAAATACCGGCATATGGAAAGTATAGATCAGGCGGTAGATAAAATCTGTATTCTTTCCGGAGACAAGCTCCAGTAAATGACCGAACACCACGCAGAAAATAAGGAGAAAGCGTATATTATCTGCTTTATAATTCCGTTGCATTACGCCACTCCTTTTCTTCTTGTTTTATTCTCAGCTGTTCTCCAGAATATACTGCACCAGTTCGCTGTTGTCGCCAATTCTGCCGTGGGGATGGTGTCCTCTGTGCTTGACAAGGATTACTTTCATCAGGTCTGTACCCTCGTACGCCTGCTCCATAAGCAGACCGTGTTCATTATAAACAACGGTAGAATCCTCTGCGCCCCACACCATAAGAACAGGGATCTTATGCGCCATAATGGTATCAATGGCATTCATAGGATGCTCGTCAAAGGCCATAAGCTGATAGCGCTTCATGCCGGGATAGACTTTCAGGAACTCTTCTTCCCAGATTTTCTCCTGAAAGGCATTGCCTACCTTGCTGGGGAAGGCGCAATAATTAAGCACCGGTGCATCTAAGTAAATGCAGCTGACAAGCTCCGGATGGTAATAAGAAAACCGCATGGCGTGAGCGCCGCCCAAGCTCATACCCACAAGGACACACTTTCTGTTCAGATTGTGTTTCTGGGAAACATACTGAACAAAGCGGGCTCTGCGGTGGCACTCGTCCTCGGTAGGAAATCTGGATGCTCTGTCCACATAGGCAAGGTGATAGCCGTTCTTCAGCAGATTGATCTCAATGTCGGGAAATGCACCCCAGTAGAGTGTTTTCAGTACCAGCTTTCCCACTTCTGTGCCCGGTTCGGGGGATACGATAAAGGCCTTATAGCCCTCGAATTTAAATTCCTCACAGGCAAAGCCATTCCATAAAGTTTCCATAAGATTCGATCCCTTCTTAGGTTTTAATATGCTGAAATATTATACCATAAAGTAAATTTATTTTCAATCTTTTTCATTAACGCAGTATCATGCACTGACTCTCCGTTGTCACCAACAAAAAACACACCCCACAGGGTGTGTTTTCTTTTTGGCGGAGAGTTAGGGATTCGAACCCTAGGTCGGCTCATCACCGACACGAAATTTCGAGTTTCGCACCTTCGACCACTCGGACAACTCTCCATATAGCTGGGTTATTATATCAGTTTAGGTGCAAAAAATCAAGCATTCGACTGTTTCTTTTTTGCCAGCTTCAGCACTTCATCCATACAGGCAACGATTCGCTCGTAATTCTCCCGCTTATGGGGACGCAGGCAATTGGTACAGTCCTTAATGCCCTTTTCTGTATAGGTAAAATTGCCGCCGCAGCGGTCACCCAATGCATACAGCGGGCAATAGCAAAACAGGCAGCTGAAGCTTTCCTTGTCTGCTTCCGGATGGCAGGGAAAATATTCACATTCCCTGTTTTGAAAAAAATCGTAATTTGCCATTTACTGCTCCTTTGATTTTTGTTAAAATAGAGGCAATCAACAAGCTGTCCAGGGATAGCGCTCTGGCGGTTCTAAAATAAATTCCATCGGTTTTCCCGAATAGGGATGATTAAATGCCAGCCGGTAAGACCACAGTGCGATCTCGCAGTCATCCTCCAGCAGGCTATATTTTCGGTCACCTACCAGGGGCATCCCTCTGCTGGAAAACTGGGCGCGAATCTGGTGGGTTCTTCCGGTTTCCAGCTGAATACGCACCCGGCTCAGGTCTTCTGCAGAACGCAGGGTTTGATAATGCAAAATTGCGTCCTGCACATCTTTGCCCGGTTCGGTAACAATATAAGTCTTCCGCTCCTGCTTATTACGCAGCAGTAAATCTTTCAATGTTCCCTTCTCTTCCGGTGTTCCGTGGATCACTGCCAGATATTCCTTTTGGAACTGCCCTTCCCTTATCTGCCGGGACAGCTCCGATGCCATCTTTGCGGAACGGGCAAGGACCATCAGCCCGGAAACCACCCGATCCAAACGGTGGACTGTTCGCACATTGGCATTTGGGTCACCCAGAGCTTCCCGCACCAGTTCCGGCACACCGCCTGGCTCATCGGTAGAAAGCACCCGGGGCGGCTTTACGCAAACGATTATATCCCGATCCTGATATACAATTTCCATAGTGTTCTCCAATGCCATTGCTTTAACCATCCTTGTCATTCCGAAGAAGTAGCGCACACTGGTCGTGGGAATCTCCGGTGTATCGTACTTGGGAGATTGCCACACCAGTGACATCGGTCACTGGTTCGCAATGACACTAACGCAATAACATTGTAGTATACTCCCCTTTTTGTTTTTTCTTATCCTATCAAATTTTTCAGCTCTTTGCAAGTGAAAGGAGTCTAAATATGAAAATCGTACACTTAGAAGGCAATGCCGTCAATCCCGGTGATCTTTCCTGGGAAGTGCTAAACCAGTTTGGCGATGTAACCGTCTACGAGCGCACTGCACCGGAAGAAGCAGTAGCGCGAATCGGCGATGCCGAGATCGTTCTTATCAATAAGACCCCGATCACCGGGGAACTGCTGGATCAATGTCCTAATCTGCGCCTTGTCTGTGTGCAGGCAACCGGCTACAATGTGGTAGATTGCGATGCCGCAAAAGCGCGGGGCGTTCTGGTGTGCAATGTACCTTCCTACGGTACAAACGCAGTGGCGCAGTTTACTTTTTCCCTGCTGCTGGAGCTTTGCAATCGGGTAGGACACCACGACAAAATGGTTCACGCAGGTAAATGGTGCAGCTGCCCCAGCTTCTGCTTCTGGGATACGCCCCAAATGGAGTTGGCCGGAAAAACCATTGGTATTATTGGCTTTGGACGGATCGGCAGAGCTGTGGGAAAGATCGCAAACGCCTTTGGAATGAAGGTGCTTGCCTACAACCGCAGCCGATGTCCGGAGGGTGAAGCGATCGGCGAGTATGTGGATCTGGACACACTCCTAGAAAGCAGCGATATTATTTCTCTGCACTGCCCCCTGACACCGGAAACCAATGGTCTGATCAATGCAAAAACGCTCTCTAAAACGAAGGATGGTGCAATTCTGCTGAACACCGCAAGAGGTCCTCTGCTGAACGAGCAGGATGTAGCGGACGCTCTGCGCAGCGGCAAGCTCCGGGGCGCTGCGGTGGATGTGGTCAGCAGCGAACCGATGCTGCCTGATAATCCCCTGCTGACCGCGCCCAATTGTATTATCACGCCCCATATGGC
>JAZQDL010000035.1:0-9005 GCA_045546835.1 Faecousia sp. | reverse complement strand
CATTGTCTTCCTAAGACCGCTTGGCCTCCGACTTCCTACGATCATTCATCTTTGTAGGGCGGGGGCTTGCTCCCGCCGTGTATTTATTTATGGCTTTAATGTACAGTCAAATTCTGGATCCATTTACCCCGGTCCAGGATCACATAGCCGATGGCGCATTTGATAAGCTCCATACTGTTGCAGACGGTATACAGCCACAAAATGGACATAGAAGTATACCGGCTGAGGATATATGCCACAGGGATCATCGTCAGCCACAAAAATCCGCTGTCAAAGAGCATTGTAACAAAGGTTTTGCCCCCTGCCCGGATGGCAAAGTAAACCGGGTGAATAAAGGCGCGCATAGGCAGCCAGATCAGTGCCGTCAGCCAAATGAGCTTGGTGGCGAGGATGCGTACATCCTCGGTGGTGTTGTATAGCTGGGGGAAGAGTCTTGCCACCGCCAGCATTAGGCCACCGAACACAAGACCGGAAACAAGACCGGTCCACAGGCACTTTTTGCTGGCAGAGAGCACTTCTTCCCGGCTGTTGCCTGCGCCCAGCATCTGTCCGATGATGATTGACACTGCCGAGCCGATGGCAAAGCAAACCACCGCAGCAAGATTTGCAAGGGTGCTGGAGATGTTCAGTGCCGGAACCACATCCAATCCGCAGGTGGAATAACACTGGTTCAAAAATGCCATACCGCCGGACCACATCAGCTCGTTAACCAGCAGAGGCCAGCTTTTGACACTGATTTTCCGGAGTAAGCTTCCGGGAATATGGAAGCTCCGGTAAAAGCCTTCAATGAAGGGGTTTTCCCGATGGTGCAGATGGGTCCACAGGGCAACGATGGCAAGCTCCACATACCGGGAGATCACAGTAGCAACCGCTGCGCCGGTAACGCCCATAGCGGGAAAACCCAGCTTTCCGTAGATCAGCAGATAATTAAGCACCAGGTTAGTCAGCACGGAGCAGATACTTGCTACCATAGGCGGCACAGTTTTGCCCCCTTCCCGAAGGGTGCTGGCGTAGACGTGGGACACAGAGAAGGGGATAAGACCCCAAAGCATACAGCGCAAGTATTCTTTGCCGAAGCCCAGGATCTGATCTGCGTCTGCTGCACTGCCTTCACCCTTGAGAAACAGACGGATCAGCATATCTCCCTGACAGTAGAACAAGACGCCTGCGATCGCAGTCAGCAGCAGGCAGAAATACATCTTGAACCGGGTGGCGTGGCGGACACCCTCTGTATCCTCAGAGCCGAAAAACTGGGATGTAAAGATACTGGCGCCGGAGGCAGCGCCGTAGATGGTGATGTAGAAAACAGTCATCAGCTGGTTAACAACGGAAACGCCGCTCATTTCCATTGTGCCAAGCTGTCCCACCATAATATTATCCAGCAAAGATACAAAGCTGGAGATGCCGTTTTGCAGAACAATGGGAAGGGTAATAATTAAAAGCCGGCGAAAAAACGCCCTGCTGTTTTCGGATTGATTACGCATAAAAACCTCAGTTTGTAAGAATAGTGCAATCATATACCAGAGTATAGATTTTGTCAACTTGTCAAATTTCTGTTTGACGACTAGGCGCACTGTAGGGCGGGGGCTTGCTCCCGCCGCCGAAACCGAATATTTTAACGGCGGGAGTAAACCCCCGCCCTACCGTAGTCAGTTCGATAAACAGAAATTTAACTTTTTTCTTAAAATTCCGTGAAGCAGGGTAGAAGTTGGGGAAAATCTATGTTATAATGTATACAACTATGCCTGAACATTGTGTTTGGAGAGAGAAAGTATGTTAGAACTTTTAGCACCGGCGGGGTCTATGGAGGCTCTGCGCGCCGCTGTTCAGAACGGCGCCAATGCGGTTTATCTTGGCTGCGGGCAGTTCAATGCCCGGCAGAGTGCGAAAAACTTCACACCCCAAGCCCTTGAGGAGGCGGTCAAATACTGCCATATCCGGGGCGTGCAGGTCCATTTGACCTTAAACACCCTGGTTTCCGATAAGGAAACTGCAGAGGCGGCTGCTCTGATCCGTCACGCCGCAATGTGCGCTGTGGATGCCTTTATCGTGCAGGATCTGGGTATGATCCAGCTTTGCAAGCAGATCGCGCCCCACATCCCCCTCCACGGCTCTACCCAAATGACGGTCCATTCCCTTCCCGGTGTGCAGCTTTGCGCTGCCTGGGGCCTTAGCCGGGTGGTCCTCAGCCGGGAGCTGAGCCGGGACGAGATCCGTTACATTTGCCAGAATTCTCCTGTGGAGATCGAAGTATTTGCCCACGGCGCACTGTGTATGTGCTATTCCGGACAGTGCTATCTGTCTGCCGCCATTGGCGGTCGTTCCGGCAACCGGGGTCGCTGCGCCCAGCCCTGCCGCCAGAGCTATGGCTACGGCCGCTGGCAAAACAATTACCCCCTGAGCCTGAAGGATAACTGCCTTGTGCAGGATGTGAAGGACCTGGAGGAAATGGGTGTTGCCTCTGTGAAGCTGGAAGGCAGAATGAAGCGGCCGGAGTATGTGGCGGCAGTCACCGGCGTTTACCGGCAGGCGTTGGATACAGGCCGGGTGACAAAACAGATGATGGAGCAGCTGCACACTGCCTTTAACCGTCAGGGCTTTACCGACGGCTATTATGCAGGAAGAACCGGCGCAGAAATGTTTGGCATCCGTCAGGACACCAAAGAAGATCCAAAGTGGCTCAAAGCAGTTCGCCAGACCTACGAGGCGGCGGAAAACAGCTTAGTGCCTGTAAGCTTTTACTGTACTGTCCGCCCAGAGGGAACGACCTTGACGGTCACAGACCCGGAGGGTCGGACCTGCACTCTGAACGGACCAAGACCGGAACAGGCACGGACTGTGGACCTGAGCCGGGAGGAGCTGGAAAACCGTCTTGGCAAGACCGGCGGTACACCCTACCGCTGTACCCAGGTCCGGTCGGAGATCACCCCCGGTTATACCCTTTCCGCGGCGGCGATCAATGCCCTGCGGCGGGATGCCCTGAACTTGCTTACTGCCCAGCGTGCCCGCCGGGAGATCCCCCGGCTGAGCCGCCCCCAAAAGGTAACCGTATTCTCCGGCAGCAGAACGCGCCCGGAATTCACGGTTCAGGTTACAAACCGGGAGCAGGTTACTGGAAGACTGCTGAAAATGAACCCTGCCGTGCTTTATGTGCCCATCCATTTGCTGACGGAAGATCCTGCCTGGTGCGAAAGCCTATGCAGAAGAACAGTGGTTTGTGTGGTTTTGCCCCGGATCGTTCACGACGGGGAGATCTCCCGTCTGCAGGCAGATATGAAGGCTGTTCGGGCGCTGGGTGTCCGGGAGGCGCTGGTAGGCAATCTGGGACTTCTGATCCCGGTACGGGAATGCGGTCTGCAGGCCCGGGGCGACTTTGGACTGAACCTTTACAGCTCTGCAGCAGTCAATGCTGCAAGAGAGCTGGAGCTGAAGTCCGCCTGCCTGAGTTTTGAAATGACCCTACCTCAGATGCGGGATGTGAGCAAGGCTGTGCCCTGCGAAATTTTTGCATACGGACGCCTGCCCCTGATGGTCACGGAAAACTGTTTAAGCCGCGGCCGTACCGGTAAATGCAGCTGCCATTTACAGCCGACGAAGCTGATGGATAAGACCGGCGCAGAATTCCCGGTGATTCGGGACGGAAACACCTGCAGAAGTGTTCTGCTCAACGGTAAAAAGCTTAACTGGCTGGACCGACAGGATGACCTTGCCCGGCTGGGTCTGTGGGCGACCCGCCTGTATTTTACCACAGAAAACCCCAAGGAAGTGGATCAGGTACTCTCCTGCATCCAAAATCCTGTACCCTTTGACCCCGGTGCTTGCACCCGTGGTCTGTACTTACGGGGCTTGGAATAAGCCGCTCAAAGGCCCCCTTGTGTAAAGGGGGCTGGCTGCGAAGCAGACTGGGGGATTGTCACCTTTCACTTAAAGCAATCCCTCCACCGCTAACGCGGTCCCCCTCCCTTTGCACAAGGGAGGCGCTGGTGAGGAGCACCAATAAAACGAAGCAAAGAGGGAAACCCAATGCAATGGATTCTGGCAAGCCAGTCCCCACGGCGGAAAGAGCTGATGGGACTGTTCCATAGACCCTTTATTATCCGGGTGGCGGATATTGACGAAACAATGGACCCCCAAAAGCCGCCATTCGATGAGGTGGCGCGGGTCAGCCGCCTGAAGGCGGAGGCGGTAGCACGCGATCCGGAGGATGTGGTGATCGCCGCCGATACCATTGTGGTCTGCGGTAAGCAGGTGTTGGGAAAGCCGGCAGATGAAGCCGATGCCTTCCGGATGCTGTGCCTGCTTTCCGGACGGGATCATCAGGTGATGACCGGTATGACGGTGCTGCGGGGCGATCGGTGCATCAGCTGCACTGAGGTGACGGATATCCATTTTAGAGAACTCACCGATCAGGAAATCTGGGATTATATCCGCACCGGTGAACCCATGGACAAAGCCGGAAGCTACGGAATTCAGGGCGGTGCTGCCCTGTTTGCAGAGAAAATGAACGGGGATTATTACAATGTGATGGGTCTGCCGGTCTGCCGCTTGGGGCAGATATTAAAGCAGATCGTGGAGGAATCGCAATGAAACACTTTTTTACCACCCGCGTGAAGGTCGTTCTGGTGACGGCTGTGCTGTTGGCGGCTATATTGACCGTGGTGGGAAGCTTAACCGGATTGAGCCTCCCGGATATGCTTGTTAAGGGGATCCTGACCCCCATCCGCTCCGGTGTTAGTCAGCTGACCGATCAGGCACAGCGGCTTTATGACTATATGTTCCGCTATGAAACCCTTCTGGCAGAAAATGAGGAGCTGAAGGAGCGCCTTGCCAGCATTGAGGACGAGGCACGCCAGGCGGACTCTATCGCCAGAGAAAATGACCGGTTACGGGATATGCTGGAGCTGACCAATGCCAACGAGGATTATAAGCTGGCAGACGGTTATATCATCTCCTGGAGCTCCAATGACTGGACCAGCACCTTTACCATCAACCGGGGCAGCAATGTGGGCATTACGGAAGGTATGTGCGCGGTTACTGCTAACGGCGAGCTGGTAGGCCTTGTGAGCGAAGTGGGCAGCAATTATGCAGTGGTCAAGACAGTGCTGGACTCCTCTCTGGAGATCAGTGCCACCATCGCGGCTTCCGGCTATAACGGTATGGTCCAGGGCGGTTATTCTACCGGTCTGGAGGGCTTACTGCGTATGGATTACCTGCCCAGCTCTGCAGTTATCCGCAACAACGACCAGGTGGTCACCACCGGTTCTACGGTCTATCCCAGAAACCTGATCTTAGGCTATGTGGTGGACGCAGGCTTTGACGATACGGGCGTTGCCAAGTATGCACTTCTGGAGCCTGCCACGGATATTGGCAGCTTAGAGCAGGTGTTTATCATCACCGAATATAACGCGGGGTAGTCTGATGGCAAAGAAGTATGAATTCCGACCGGACAAACCCCGGTCCAGCTTCTTAAGTAAGCTCTATCTGACCCAGAAGCAGCGGCGTTCTTTGCTGAAATGGTGCTTATACGGCATTGTCTTGCTGGTGCTGAGTGTTTTGCAGGATGTGGTGCTTTGCCATATGCGGATCTTTGGCGCAACTACAGAGCTTGTGCCCTGCGGCATTTTCCTGATCTGCATTTTAGAGGGCATCCATACCGGCAGTGTATTTGCGCTGGTGGCATCCCTTTTGTACCTGTTTTCCGGCACAGCACCCGGCGCCTATGCAATGGTTTTGCTGGTAGGATTGGCAGTGCTGATCTGTGTATTCCGGCAAGCATATCTGCAGAAGGATTTTTCTTCTGTTGTGCTTTGCGCTGGGGCAGGTATGCTGGCGTATGAACTAAGTGTGTTTGCAATGGGTCTGTTCCTGGGCTATACCACACCGGGCAGAGTGATCGGTTTTTGTATCACGGCGCTTCTTTCAGCAGTGGCTGCCCCGGTTTTATACCCGATCGCAGTGGCGATCCGCTCTCTCGGAGGTGACGTATGGAAAGAATAACCCGACGGCGGGCGCTGATCCTGCTTCTTGCTGTAGTGCTGGTGCTGGGCTTCTTTGCCTTTAAGATCTATGATATTCAGATCATCCAGACAGGGGGCAATACGGATAACACCTCTACCTTTACTACTTTCACCCGGGTCAAAGCCGCCCGGGGTGAAATTCTGGACAAAAACGGTAATGTTCTGGTGAGCAACCGGGCAAGCTATGATCTGGTGATCAACCATTATGTGCTGATCTCTGCGGACGGCACAAATAATTATCTGTACGACCTGATCAAGCTTTGCGACAGTCAGGGCATCCCTTATACCGATCGCTTCCCCATTTCTCAGGAGCGGCCCTTTACCTATACCCTCAGCGAGTATAACTCTGCCTGGCAGGGGTATTTCCAGACCTATCTGGAGTATAAGGGCGGTCTGGACTCGGATATTACTGCCCCTCTGCTGGTGGAAAAGCTTCGGGATAAGTATCAGATCCCCCCGGAATGGACGGATGATGAAGCACGGCGGGTAATGGGCCTGCGGTATGAGCTGGACCTGCGGCAGTGCGTCGGCACACTTCCCAACTATGTGTTTTTGACCGATGCCAGCGACGAGGACCTGTCTGTGATTATGGAGCTGAATATTCCCGGACTGAATGTGGAAGCCTCCACGGTCCGTGAGTATAATACCACCTACGCTTCTCATATTCTTGGCTATGTGGGCGCAATGAGCCCGGAGCAGTGGGAATATTTTAAGGATATCGACGGCTATGAAATGGACGCCGAGGTGGGTCAGGACGGGTTGGAGGAAGCCTACGAAGAATACCTCCACGGCATCGACGGCTGGCGGGAGGATACAGTTGCCACCGACGGCACACTGATCTCCTCCCGGTATATCACCGAGCCTCAGGCAGGCGCCAATGTGGAAGTTTCCATTGATATCGGTCTCCAGCGGGCAGCAGAGGACGCTTTAAAAAAGTGCATCGAGGACCTGCGGGCGCTGGAAGAGGGCGATGGCTCTGATGCCGGCGGTGGCGCAGTGGTTGCCACCGATGTGAAAACCGGACAGGTGCTGGTCTGCGGCAGCTATCCAAACTACGACCTATCCTCCTTCTTTGAGGATTACAACGAGCTGGCAGCGGACGAGTACAGTCCTTTGTATAACCGGGCGCTTTTGGGAACATACCCTCCCGGTTCTACCTATAAGATGTCTATGGTGGTAGCCGCCATTGATGCCGGTCTGATCGATGCCCAAACGCCGATTGCTGACCACGGCAGATTTACAAAGTATGACGGCTTCGAAGCCTCCTGTCTAACTTATACGCTGACCGGCGGCACCCACGGGTCGATCAACGCAGCTGTGGCGCTGCAGAAGTCCTGTAACTACTTCTTCTATGTGCTGGGCGACACCATCGGACTGAGCGCTATGGATAACACTGCAAAAATGCTGGGTCTGGGTGAGCCTACGGGCATTGAGCTGTACGAGGACACCGGACACCGGGCTAACGCGGAAACCAAGGAAAAGCTCTATTCCGGTGATGCATCCGGCTGGTATAAGGGCGACCAGATCCTGGCCGCCATCGGTCAGTCGGATAACCGGTTTACGCCTATGCAGCTTTGTGTTTATGCAGCGACCCTTGCCAATCAGGGACGGCGCTATAAGGCGACCTTTATGAACCGTGTGGTGTCCTCTGATTACCGGAGCCTGCACCTGAAGAACGAGCCGACCCTCGTTTCCAATCTGGAAATGTCTGACGAGGCATTTGGTGCAGTGAAGGAAGGTATGTATATGGTGGCAAATGTATCCGGCGGTACGGCATTTAGCACCTTCCGGAACTATCCCATTACCATTGCGGCAAAGACCGGAACTGCACAGACCGGTATTACCGGCGCTTCGGATAACGCCGCATTTGTTTGCTATGCACCGCTGGACGATCCCCAGATCGCCATTTCCGTGTATGTGGAAAAGGGCGGCCACGGCTCTACTCTGGGTAGTGTGGCAAAGGAAATTTTAGATGTATATTTCGCGGTAGGCGAGACTGCCGATGTAAATACCTATGAAAACAGACTGAGCTAAAGGAGTTTTTCTGTGGACAAGAAGAAGCTGTGGCTGCTGCTGGGAGCGGTGGCGCTGATATTGGTCGTGATACTGGTGGCAGTGCTGCTGAAAGGACCCAGTGAGGAACAAGAAGTGAAAAAGCTGCCGCAGGTTGGTCTGTGTCTGCGCCAGTATGAAGCTGATCCGGCATACGGTCAGCTTTTGGAAAAAACCTTTACGGAAGCAGGCTTCAGAGTGACCCTTCTGGATGCGAAGAATGACCAGACCCGGCAGACAAAGCAGATCAAGGACCTTCTAAACGAGGGCGCGGTGCTGCTGGTGGTCGAGCCGGTGATCGCGGATGCAGCAGAAGATACGGTCAGGCTTCTGACAGAAAAGAATATCCCGGCTGTATTTATCGGAAACAAGCCGGTCGCGGCGCTGGAGCAGTGGGACAGACTCAGCTTTGTAGGAAGCGCAGAGGAACAGCTCGGCGCTTTGCAAGGGGAAATGATTTTGCAATCTGCAAGCCGGGGAGATCTGAACGAGGACGGACAGGTGTCCTGCCTGGTCATCAGCGGACCGGAAGAAGATGGGAAAGCACAGCTTCAGGCGGAAGGCTGCATTGATGCCCTTGTAAAAGAGGGTCTGACCGTTGATCAGATCGAAACAAGCTGGGGGGAATGGACCGCAGAGAGTGGACGGATACGATGTGCAAAGGCACTTTCTCAGTTTGGCAAAGACATCGAAGTGATTTTCTGCGGTAACGAGGAGATCACCCTTGGCGCATTGGAGGCAGTCCGCTCCGGCGGTTGGCAGATCGGACGGGATTATCTTTTGGTAGGCGCAGGCGCAGAGGAAAAGTTGCAGGCAGAGCATATGACCGGGACAGTCCTGTACGATCTGGAAGGGATGGCACAGCAGGTCCTTTCTGCAGCACAAAAGCTTTCCAATGGCGAAACAGCCGAAAAGGAATATTATGTAAACCTGCGT
>JAZQDL010000034.1:0-32379 GCA_045546835.1 Faecousia sp. | reverse complement strand
TATTAAGACAGCTGTATCCGAGGCAGTGACCAACTGTATCGTCCATGGATATCCGGACAGTATTGGTATGATCACGTTACGATGCAGAATACTCGATGATAATGTATTGGACATTGTTGTGAAGGACAAGGGCGCCGGCATCGAGGATATCACAAAAGCCAGGATGCCGATGTATACCACAGGAGGAGAAGAGCGCAGTGGCATGGGTTTCACCATTATGGAGAGCTTTATGACATCCTTTACGGTGGTGTCAATCCCCGGCAAGGGCACAAGCATACATATGCGCAGAAAACTCCAGCGGCGCAAATGAACAGGACAGAGGAATTAATTGCCCGCAGTCAAGCCGGCGACGATCGTGCGAAGGAATTGCTTGTAACAGAAAATGCAGGTCTCATTTGGTCTGTCGCCAGAAGATTTATAGGCCGCGGTGCTGAATCGGATGACTTGTATCAGCTGGGATGTTTGGGCTTTTTGAAGGCGGTTGATGGGTTTGATTTGGAATTCGGAACCCAGTTTTCTACGTATGCTGTTCCAAAGATCGCAGGTGAGATACGCAGATTCTTGCGTGATGACGGAGCAGTTAAAGTCTCCCGGGGTATTAAGGAACGGGCGGCGACTATTAAGACTGTCCGCAATCAGCTTGCATCCGCACTCGGCAGAGAACCGACAATTTTTGAAATATCGGAACAAACCGGTTTTGACCCGGAAGAGATTGCCTTGGCAGAAAGTGCGACTGCAGCAGTTGAGTCTATTCATCAGCCAGCAGGGGATGAGGGCTTTACACTGGAAAACATCCTTACAGACACAGAATCGGAAGAGACAATGCTGGAGCGTATATCTCTCCGTCAAGCAATTGATCGGCTTCCGGAGCGGGAATCAATGGTGATCCGTCTGCGGTTCTTTCACGGCCTTACCCAGCAGCAGGTGTCTAAGATATTAGATGTCAGTCAGGTGCAGGTTTCCCGGATTGAAAAGAAAGCCCTGAATCTTCTGCGGGAACAGATGAAATAGTGCTTTACCTTTTGCTTAAAATGAGGTAAAATATAAGCAACTTTAATTGGACAGGTGCTTATATGACGCAACAGTGGGAAAGTCGCTTTATAGCTGCCAGACGGCAGTATATTGAGAATCAATTTCAAAATTTAAATTCTATGCAAAGACAGGCCGTGCTGAGTACAGACGGCCCGCTTTTGCTGCTTGCAGGTGCCGGAAGCGGAAAAACGACTGTTTTGATTAACCGAATTGCAAATTTGATTCGTTTCGGCAGAGCCAGCGACTGTCAGGATGTTCCGGATACAGTTTCTGAAGAAGATGTTGTATTTTTGGAGTCCCTCACAGAACCTATCAGCGAAACAGACCGGCTCAGAGCAGACTATTTGTGTGCCGTTGAGCCGCCGATGCCTTACAATATCCTTTCGATCACTTTTACAAACAAGGCTGCCAACGAGCTGAAGGAACGTCTTTGCACGATGCTTGGTCCGGAGGGTCAGGATGTGTGGGCGATGACCTTTCACTCCGCCTGCTGCCGGATTTTGCGCAGGGATATTGAACGAATCGGTTTTACCCGCAGATTTACCATTTATGATGCTTCCGATTCGGAGCGGGTAATGAAGGATATCATTAAGAATATGGGTCTGGATGATAAGACCTTTCCTGCAAGATATGTGCTTTCTGTGATCAGCCGGCAAAAGGACAAGCTTGTATCTGCCGACGAAATGCTTGAGCAGATCGAAAGCACAAATGAATTCCGGATGCTTCATATTGCAAAAGCCTATCAAAAATATCAAAAGACATTACGGGAAAACAATGCCCTTGATTTTGATGATATTATTTACTATACCGTGAAGCTCCTGCAGGAGCACGAGGATGTACGCACCTATTATCAGCGGAAATTCCGTTATGTTCTGGTGGACGAATATCAGGATACAAACTATATGCAGTATCTGCTCACGTCCCTTTTAGCAGGAGGATATGAGAATATTTGCGTGGTTGGTGACGACGACCAGAGTATTTACCGTTTCCGCGGTGCGACCATTGAAAACATCTTGAATTTTGAGAAGCACTATCGGGGCAGTCGGGTGATTCGCTTAGAGCAAAATTACCGCTCCACCCAATCCATCCTCAATGCGGCAAATGCAGTGATCGCCAACAATCTGGGGCGCAAAGGTAAACATCTCTGGACCGCAAACGGAGAAGGAAAACCCATCACTGTTTATGAAGCAGCAGACGAAGGTGCAGAGAGTAATTTTGTGGCAGGAGAGATCATTTCTAAGTCCAGTGGTAAGCGTTTTTGCGACTATGCTGTGCTTTACCGAACAAACGCGCAGTCCAATGCCCTTGAATTTGCCTTTAAGCGAAACGGCATCCCGTATCGGGTTATTGGCGGTATGCGATTCTTTGATCGGGCAGAAGTTAAGGATATGCTCTCCTATTTGTGTGTGATCAATAACCGAAACGATGACCTGCGTCTGCGCAGGATCATAAACAACCCACCCAGAGGTATTGGCGCTAAGGCGCTGGAAACCGCTGAGCGCCTTGCGCAAGCGGAGGGGCAGGGTTTGTACCGGGTTGTGTCCGATCCTTACTCCTACGGACCGTTGGAGCGCTCAGCAGGTAAATTTATGGCATTTACCGTGATGATCGAGGAGCTTGCACAGCTGCTTGACACGGACATCAGCCTACCTGATTTTTATGAACAGGTTATGCACCGAACCGGCTATGTGGATATGCTGGAGGCAAAACCCACCGAGGAAAACAAGACCCGTCTTGAAAACGTTCAGGAATTAAAATCCAGTATCAATTCCTATGTTCAAAACGCAGACCTTCCCACATTGGCGGGCTTCTTGGAAGAAATCGCCCTTTATACGGATCTTGAGCAGTATAATGAGGGTGACGATGCAGTTGTTATGATGACGATGCACTCTGCAAAGGGACTGGAATTCCCCAATGTATTTTTGGTTGGCTTTGAAGACGGCCTGTTCCCGGGAATGAGAGCCATTGGCGAACACGAAGAAATGGAAGAGGAACGGCGGCTTTGCTATGTTGCGATCACCCGAGCAAAGGAAAATCTGTATATCACCCACGCCGGTCAGCGAATGCTGTACGGACGAACCAATGCAGCGCTGCCTTCTCGCTTTTTGCGTGAGATCCCGGAAGATCTGACCGTTAAAAAAGGTGGCTATCACAGAACCGGATATACTTCCCAGGCACGCCAGTCCTACTCACCAGTAAAGCCAACAGGTATGCAATATTCTGCAGCGATTTCTGCACCGCAAAAGCATACATATCTGGAGCTTAACAAAGGCGATATGGTTATGCATACGGCTTTCGGCAGAGGCCTTGTACTGTCTGTCATCAAAATGGGCGGCGACGCACTGCTGGAGATCGCATTTGATCAGATCGGAACAAAAAAACTGATGGCAAAGACTGCATCTGCCTACTTAAAGCGCCTGTAATATGTCTGTAAATGCTGCATAAAATCCCTTGGGGTGATGTTATGCGGCGAGGCTTTGGAAGATTTGTGCGCAATGTGATTATTCTGCTGGTCGCAGTCATTCTTTTGTTTATTTTGTTTCGTTTTAAGTACAGCGAAATTCTACGCACACTGGCAGAAACGCAGGTGCGAAATACCACATCGGATCTGATCAACGATGCCATTGACATTCAAATCGAAAACGGCAACATAAAATATGACCGTATCGTCTATTTTGAAAAGGACTTAAATGGCAGAATTACAGCGCTCAAGACCAATATGAGCGAGGTAAACCGCTTAAAGACCAGTATTCTCAATACAATCAATGATGAAATTTTAGCCCTTGACACGGCGGATCTTGGCATTCCCTTGGGCAGCATATTTCTGCCTGAGCTTTTAGCCGGAAAAGGTCCGGCTGTCCCTGTGGAGATCATTGCGATCCGTAACTCGGAGGCAACATTTAGCAGCAATTTTTCAGAAGCCGGCATCAACCAGACGCTGCAACAGCTTGTTATGGAGATCAGTGTAGATGTTGCCGTTCTTGTGCTGGGGGAGACCAGTAGTTTTACCGTTACCAGTCAGGTGGTCGTTGCGGAAACGATCATAGTAGGGGATGTCCCCGAAACATTTTTACAAACCGGAGGACTTTATGGAAGCCAGACAGAGAATTGAAGAGCTTGTTGGAATCCTGAACGATGCAAACTACCGTTATTATGTTTTGGATGATCCGACTATGCCGGATTTTGAATATGACCGCTTATTGCGGGAGCTGGAAGATATGGAAGCCAAGCATCCGGATCTTGCAAAGGTAGATTCTCCAACAAAACGGGTCGGCGGTCAGGCACTGAGTAAGTTCGAAAAGGTATCCCATACCGTTCCTCTGATGAGCTTGCAGGATGTATTTTCTTTAGAAGAGCTTGACGCATTTCTTGAGAAGATCCAAAACGACCACCCGGGTGTTCTTTTTACTGTCGAGCCGAAGGTTGACGGACTGTCTGTAGCACTGGAATATGAAAACGGTGTGTTTGTTAGAGGTGCAACCAGAGGTGACGGAAACACCGGCGAGGATGTTACAGAGAATCTGAAAACCATTCATTCTATTCCGATGGTTATTCACGGTGCACCGCCCCGACTGATCGTGCGGGGTGAAGTGTATATGCCTAAAAAGAGTTTTGAAAAGCTCAATGCCCGGCAGGAAGAAGAGGGGAATCCTCTGTTTGCCAATCCCAGAAATGCTGCTGCCGGTTCGTTGCGGCAGCTAGATCCAAAAATTGCGGCCAGCAGAGGTTTGGACATTCTGGTATTTAATGTGCAGCTGGCTGAAGGGGTCTTTTTTGAAAGTCACAGTCAGTCCCTGGAATATCTTAAGAAATTGCAATTTAAGGTGATTCCCTGGAGTGTTCTTTCCGGGGTGGATGCAATTAACCGGCAGGTACTGTCTATTAACGAAAACCGGCAGGATTTATCCTGCGATATTGACGGTGCGGTGATCAAGGTGGACGATCTGAAGCTGCGAGAAAGGCTTGGAACAACTGCAAAGTTCCCCAAATGGGCGGCTGCTTATAAATATCCCCCTGAAATAAAGCCAACTGTGGTGGAAGATATAATTGTTCAGGTGGGTAGAACCGGCGTCCTTACACCGAAGGCGGTAGTCCGACCGGTGCGCCTTGCAGGTACAACGGTTACCAATGCCACACTCCACAATCAAGATTTTATTTCAGAGCGGGATATTCGCATTGGCGATACTGTGCGTATTCGAAAGGCCGGAGAGATCATTCCGGAAATTCTGGATGTGGATCTTACAAAGCGTCCTACAAATGCATTGCCCTATCGATTGCCTGACCGCTGTCCTGTATGCGGTGCTGCAGCCCAGCGGGATGCTGACGGTGCATTTATGCGCTGCACCGGTGTCGAATGTCCTGCACAGCTGTCAAGAAACATCGCCCATTTTGTCAGTCGTGATGCGATGGATATCGAAGGCCTGGGTTCTTCGATCGTAGAAGGTCTGATTGAAAAAGGTTTAATAAAATCTCCTGCAGATATTTATTATCTGACGCTGGATGAAATGAAGAGCCTTTGGCAAAAGGGTGATCTTGCCGCAAAAAAATTGCTTGCCGCTATTGAAAGCAGTAAGCAGCAGGATGTGAGCAAGCTGATTTACGGCCTGGGAATCCGTCAGGTTGGTGCAAAGACCGGTAAGGTTTTGGCATCCTATTTTGGCTCCTTGGACGGACTGATTGCTGCCACACAGGAACAGCTCATAGGGGTTCCGGACGTGGGTGCTGTAACAGCAGCCTTTATTGCTGATTGGTTCAAGCAACCCCAATCTCAGCATATGATCGAACGCCTGCGTCAGGCGGGTGTAAATTTTAAAAGTAAGCGTGTAATTTCTGACAATCGGTTTGAAGGTATGACCTTTGTGCTGACCGGTGCACTTGAGAAATTCACCCGTGAGGAAGCTACGGAAAAAATTGAGCTATTTGGCGGAAAGGCATCCGGATCTGTTTCTAAAAAGACAAGCTATGTTGTAGTGGGCGAAAATGCCGGCTCAAAGGAGCGAAAGGCAAGAGAACTGGGAATTCCGATCCTGTCCGAGGATGATTTTCTAAATATGATTCAATAATGCAAAAAAAGGACGAGTGCATCGCACTCTTCCTTTAATTATAGACTGAAATCATCGTCTTTATATTTTGAAAAATCAAGAGCCTTTGGCTTAGGTGGAATCCGCTTGCAGGGATCATAGGTGAATTTACGGCAGTGATAGGACTGGGCAACCACGCCGCGCTTTGTACATAACACTTGATCGTTTCCAAGATTTGTTCCATAAGCACAGTAACTGCAAAAACGGGAGATCTTTTTACGAAACAGCATATTAATGCTCCTTTAAGTACCGGATTTGACACCATTATACAATATCTGCCCTTAATTTGCTACTACTTTTTTTCTTAGATAAGAAGAAAATTACAGTGCTGATCCAACTAATTAAAACAATATAAAATCCGATTGGAAAACGGATCCATCCATCGGATGTAAAAAGCAGATGCTGAAGCAGTACAGAAAACAGGATACTAAATAGGCAATGCAGTACTTTTCCCGGGAAATATTGCCCTATGCCCAGCTCCTTAGTAACAGATGCTGTTTGCATAAATACACACAATCCGCCAAATGCAAGCATTCCGGAGCAGAGAATAAAACGACTGCCATCATTTGATATCTTCTGCACTAAAGCAATCCCGTTTGTCAGCTCCAGCAGACCGAATATCCCACCTTGTGCTTCCGGCGGCAACAGCCAAAGCAACCAGCGCTCAAGAATAGACAAAAGTACACGAAAAATTACCACCCAGCCGCAAATATTAGCCATTGTTTTTAAGCTGATTTCCAATGCTTGTGGTACAGTTACCGGTGTTTTGTGGTTAAGAATGCAAGTTTCATTTTGTTTCCCCGGCAGAAGGATTCCTACAAGCAAGGCAGAAAGAATATGTATCAGCCAAAGTACCCAGATGACTTTCTGATCTTCAAATAAAGCACCGACCATACCGAACAGAAAAGCAGGTCCTGCATTGTTGCAAAATCCAAGCATTCGCAAAGCGGCTGAACGGGAGATGCAGCCTTGCTTATAGGCATCCGTAACCATTCCCGCTCCAACCGGATATCCTCCCAAAAAGCTAAGGATCAGTATAGATTCTGCGCCTTCCGGAATACCAAATAGACGGCACAATCCGACTATTGCCTTTATTCGGTTGCCCAGGAGCCTGCTGGGGAGCATTGCAGAGAGAAATAAAAACGGGAAGAGGGATGGAATTACCACAGAAATACAAAGAGAGATCCCGTCTTGCGCCCCCTGAAGAGATGTCTTGGAATCCAGGATCAATACCATTAGGGAAAGTGTTACGAGTATACCTGCCAATACCTGCTTATTTTGCTTCATTGTTTGTCACCTCATTGGAAACTATGCGTTGCCGGTAAAATTCATCCCTTTAAGTTCATAGACTTTACCAAAAAGGGGGCAACATTATGGGTGAACGAAAACATATTTGGGATCGAATGGCGGTGGCAGCAGATCTTAGCAGTGAACCGGTGCCGAAGCAACCGCTTGTGGAGATAGCAGGGGAGAGAAGAGTTTTAATTGAAAATCATTTCGGTGTTACCGGATATGGATCACAAGAGATATGTGTTAAGGTGCGTTTTGGGCATATTGTGATCTGCGGCAATGGTTTAGAGCTAGTCCGGATGACAAAAGAGCAGCTGGTTATTATGGGCACAATTGACGGCGTGCGTTTTTGCAGAGGAGGGAAATAGATGGGCTTGTTCCACTCGCTATACGGTATGATACATATTGAGCTTATTAGTGCAGATATACCTGGTCTGCTGTCAAAGATCAGTGAAAACAATATTTCAGTAGCAAGCTTGCGTTCAGTGGACGAAATGACAGTTTGCGCTAAGATCCTTCGCACGGATTATAAGAAGGTTTACACAATTATTCAACGGCGGGGCGATAAATTAACTGTTTTAGAGAAAAGGGGAATATATTGGAAAAGTAAACGCCTTGTTCTAAGACCTGTACTGCTGACAGGTATTTCCGTATTGTTACTGTTATCACTGATAGTTCCTTCACGTATTTTCTTTGTCACAGTAGAGGGTAATAGCTCTGTACCGAGCAAATTGATCATCGAAGCGGCTGACAAGTGTGGAATTTCATTTTTTGCGTCTCGTCGCAGGGTGCGCAGTGAAAAGGTTAAGAATGCGCTTCTTGAAGAAGTCCCGGAGCTTCAATGGGTAGGGGTCAACACCGCAGGCTGTGTTGCTACGATCAATGTCACCGAAAAGACAGTGAGCCTTCAACCGGAAGAGGCGCCAAACAGCATCAGCAGCATCGTTGCGTCAAGAGACGGTGTAATTTGGGAATGCTCCGTCCTGCGGGGAAATCAGCTTTGTCAGGTCGGTCAAGTTGTAACAGAGGGACAAACCTTGGTTTCAGGCTATACAGATTGCGGGATTACCATTAAAGCTACCCGTGCTGAAGCAGAGATCTATGCACGGACATTACGGGATTTGGAGGTAGTAACCCCTGTAATTACAGAAAAAAGAATCTCTCAGGGAGATAAAAAGACAAATTACAGTCTATTATTTGGAAAAAAACTTATAAAATTGTTTAAAGGTAGTGGAATTTCGGATGCCAGTTGTGTTAAAATATATGAACAGATCAAATTAACGCTTCCAGGCGGATTTCAGCTCCCGGTCTCCTTGATTCGGGAAACAGTTGAAGACTGCAATTTCTCGGCAGTTACACAGACAGACGACTATGAATGGCTGCCAGATGCGTCGATCAGTTATTTACACACGCAGATGATTGCCGGTCAGATTCTGGGTCAGGACATACAGACGGAGCTTCAAAATGAGATCTGCTATCTGTATGGAAAATTTGCCTGCTTGGAAATGATCGGTCAGGAAAAGGAAGAGGTAATCTTGCAAAGGTGATAGTTATGACAGAAAAAATCGTAAATGCAGACAGAGTTGAGGATCTGATCAGTGTGTTCGGCTCTTTCGATGAAAATATAAAGCGCATTGAGGAGTCTCTTGGTGTAACCATCGTCAACCGTGGCGTTGAATTGAAGGTGACCGGTGAGGAAGAGGCAGTGAATAAAGCTGCCCGCACCCTTGAAAGCCTGCTTTCTTTGGCAGCAAAAGGGGAAGTGATCGATGAACAGCGGGTTCGCTATCTGATTACACTGGTCCGGGAAGGAAATGACGCGCAGGTTGCAAAAATGGCAAAGGATGTGGTTTGCATTACCGCAAAAGGTAAGCCTATAAAAGCCAAAACCGTTGGACAGCAGGAATATATGAAAGCAATCGGCAAACATACGATCACCCTTGGTGTAGGTCCTGCAGGTACAGGTAAGACCTATTTGGCGGTCGCTGCCGCAGTTGCCGCATTCCGGGAACGAACTGTAAACAGAATCATTTTGACTCGTCCCGCTGTGGAGGCCGGTGAGCGTCTGGGTTTCTTGCCCGGTGATCTGCAAAATAAGGTCGATCCCTATCTGCGCCCTCTGTATGATGCGCTGTACGAGATGCTCGGACCGGAAACCTTCCAGAAATATCAGGAGCGCGGTTCTATTGAAGTAGCACCTCTGGCATATATGCGCGGAAGGACGCTGGATGACAGCTTTATCATTCTGGATGAGGCACAGAACACCACAAAGGAACAAATGAAAATGTTCCTTACCCGTCTTGGTTTTGGTTCCAAGGTGGTCATTACCGGTGATGTGACCCAGATCGATCTGCCCAGTGATAAAACCTCCGGGCTAAAGGATGCTATGCGTGTCCTTGAGGAAGTAAAAGACATTGCCATCTGCCGACTGACCTCTGCAGATGTTGTCCGTCATGCCCTGGTTCAGGAAATTATCAACGCCTATGAGAAGTCTGAAAGCAAGAAGGAAGCAATGAAGCACCCTCAGAACCGAACCCAAAGGAAGAACTGATATGAACAGAAAGATCAATATTGTATTTGACCGATTTACAATGCAGCAATTTGCAGTCTCCCGTATCATCCGTAAGTGCATAGAAGCAGCGCTGGATGCCGAGAAGATTACGGTCCCTTGTGAAATCAATGCGCTGATTACGAACGATCAGGGAATTCAGGAGATCAACCGTGCCTCCCGTTCGATAGATAAGCCTACGGATGTGCTGAGCTTTCCGATGTTTCAGTTGGAGGCAGGCAATCCGCCAACGGATTGGACCGGGTACATAGATCCGGAAACAGGTCGTTGCCCCCTGGGGGATATGGCAATTTCTTTGGAGCGGGCAGCAAAGCAGGCGGAGGAATTTGGACACAGTGTCCGCCGGGAAATTGGTTACCTGACAATTCACTCTGTACTTCACCTTTTAGGTTATGACCACTTAGACGAAGGCGCGCAAAAAGCACAGATGCGAAGCAGGGAAGAGGCGATCGCCGCTACCATTGCCCGTATGCAGCGGGACTGAACAGAAGAAAAGGAGTAAACTATGGCAACAAAAACTGCTATGATAACAATTGCCGGCAGACCGAATGTGGGCAAGTCCACCCTGACGAACTTTTTGGTAGGGGAGAAGATCGCAATCGTTTCCAATAAACCTCAGACCACCCGTAACCGCATTTGCGGCATCGTAACTAAAGGTGAAACACAGTATGTATTCGTTGACACACCGGGCTTCCACCGCCCCAGAACCAAGCTTGGGGATTATATGGTGAACATTACCCGGGAATCCATTGTGGATGTAGATCTGACGATCCTGATGGTTGAGCCCATTGCTTCTATCGGTTCTCAGGAACAGGGTCTGATTGAACAGATCAATGCTAGGAAGTGTCCTGCGATCCTTGCGATCAATAAAATTGATACAGTTGAAAAAGATATTCTACTGGAAGTAATTGCCACTTATTCTCAGGCAGCATCCTTTGCGTCCATCATACCCATTTCTGCAAAGACCGGTGACGGTGTTGAGGAATTGATGGCAGAATGTGAGAAGTATGCCATTGAAAGCCCGTTCCTGTTTCCTGAAGATGTAACTACTGACCAGCCGGAGCGACAGGTTATGGCAGAGATCATCCGGGAAAAGCTTCTGTGGTGTCTGGATCGGGAAGTTCCCCACGGAACAGCTGTTGAGATCACAAAATTTTCTGAGCGGGATAGTGGCGTTATTGACATTGATGCCACGATCTACTGCGAAAAGGCAAGCCATAAGGGGATTATTATCGGCAAGGGCGGTGAAATGCTCAAGAAAATTTCCAGTATGGCAAGAAATGACTGTGAGAAATTTATGGGCACACGCGTATTCATGACTACTTGGGTAAAGGTTAAGGAAAACTGGCGAGACAGTGATTTTTTAGTTCGCAATTTCGGCTACAGAGAATAATTTCCACGGGTAACCCTTCCGTTAACGGTAAATCCTATATGCGGAGGGATGTATATGAATTCGAAGGATTACTGGCAAATGTTTATGGAAACCGGTGCGCCGGAATTATACTTGCTATATCATAAAGCACAAAAAATGGAGAACACCAATGTACTTGACAGTTCAGGGACTGGTTCTGCGGGTCACAGCCTACAATGATACAGATGCGCTGCTGACATTGCTGACCGGAGATCAAGGTAAAATTACAGTAAAGGCGCGGGGGCTGAGACGGAAAAACAGCCCCCTGATCGCGCCCTGTCAGCTTTTGGCATACGGCACATTTGCGCTTTTTGAATACCGGGGTATGTATACGATCAATGAGGCAAGTGCAGTTGAAATGTTTCAACATCTTCGAAAGGATCTTTGCAAGCTCTCTCTCGGTACATATTTTGCACAGATTGCAGAAGTGATCTCCCAGGAAGATATTCCAAATCCGGAGCTATTGAAACTCGTGCTGAATTCCTTGTATGCATTATCCCAGCTGAATGCGTCTGAAAAACAGGTCAAGGCTGCTTTTGAGCTTCGCTGTGCCTGTATGGCTGGCTATATGCCTGATCTGTATGGATGTCACAATTGTGGAAATGCAGTTGCGGACCGATTTGACATTTCTCAGGGCAGGCTGGAATGCTCCACCTGCCGCGATCTCTATTCTGACGGTATTCGTATGCCGATAACACCAGGTGTACTGGATGCTATGCGCTATATTTGCAATTGCGATTCTAAGAAATTTCTTTCTTTTCGAGCGGGAGACGAAACCCTCGAAAATCTTGCCTACCTGACAGAAAGCTATCTGACCTGTCAGCTGGAGCGCAGTTTTTCTGCTTTGGATTTTTATAAATCCTTGCAAAATATCGTATGAATTTACAATAGGAGAATAAGATGTCTGATTTATATGAAAAATCCTTGCAAAAGCTGGAGCTTGATCAGGTCCTGATGCAGCTTGCTGCGTGCGCCGGCAGTGCGGAGGGAAAGGCTGCCTGTTTGCGTTTACGGCCTTCCTCTGATCTGGAGGATGTCCGTGTAATGTTAGAGGAAACAACCGCCGCAAGCGAATTAAGCACGCGTAAAGGATATCCATCCTTTGGTGCTGTCAGAGATGTTCGTGCATCTCTAGAACGGGCAGATAAGGGAGGAAGTCTGCAACCTGCGGAACTGTTGCACATTGCCGGTGTTCTGCGTTGTGCCAGGACTGTGAAAGCATATGCGGAGGATGAGGAAGAGAAGTGTGTTTTGCAGCCTCTGTTCCAGATGCTTGTACCCAATAAATATCTGGAGGATAAGATCTATAAGGCGATCATATCCGAAGAGGAAATTGCAGATGCGGCCAGTCCGGAGCTTGCCGACATTCGCCGTCATATCCGAATTCAGAGTGGGAAAGCAAAAGAAACGTTACAGAAAATGATCTCATCCCCGGCGTTTTCTAAATTTCTTCGGGAGCCCATCATTACCATTCGTCAGGGCCGTTATGTTGTGCCGGTAAAGAGCGAACATAAAAATGAGATTCCCGGAATGGTTCACGATGTTTCTTCCACCGGCTCAACCTATTTTGTCGAGCCTATGGCTGCTGTAAACGCCAATAATGCACTGCGTGAACTGGAACTGAAGGAACAAAAGGAAATTGAACGGATCTTAGCAGAGCTTTCTGCAGAAGCGGCGGCTTATCAGGAAGCGATCAATGATAATGTCCGTCTGCTCATATCTCTTGACGTGATCTTCGCTAAGGCAAAACTTGCCTATAAGATGAAGGCTTGGGCACCTTTGATGAACGACGAAGGAAAGATCGAGCTGCGCAACGCCCGACACCCCCTGATTGATCCGGAAAAAGTTGTCCCGGTTTCTCTTCGGTTGGGTGACGATTTTGATACTATGATCATTACCGGTCCCAACACAGGCGGTAAAACTGTAACACTAAAAACCTTGGGTTTGCTGACACTGATGGCAGAGTGCGGTCTTCACATACCGGCAGGGGATGGAAGCACCCTTTCTACATTCCGTTCCATTCTGGCGGACATTGGTGATGAGCAGTCGATTGCCCAGAGCTTGTCTACCTTCTCAAGTCATATGCGCACGATCGTAGATATTGTTGCACAGTGTGACTGTCAGACCCTTGTGCTGTTTGATGAGCTTGGGGCAGGTACAGATCCAGCTGAGGGCGCTGCACTGGCAATTGCATTGATCGAATTTTGCAGAACGATGGGCAGCCGGGTTGCGGCAACTACCCACTATGCAGAGTTAAAGCTGTACGCAATGCGCACAGAAGGGGTAATCAATGCCTCCTGCGAATTTAATGTGGAAACCTTACAGCCGACCTATAAGCTGCTGATCGGTATTCCCGGAAAATCAAATGCCTTTGCGATTTCCAGAAGGTTGGGCTTGTCTGAAGCGATTCTGAAAGAAGCTACGGACCTTGTGGGCAAAAATGACCGAGATTTTGAAGATGTACTGACTCAGCTTGATCAGCAGCGCCAGCAAATGGAATCTGCCCGTGCTGAGGCAGAAAGGCTGCGCAAGGAGACAGAGGCGATCAAGCAGCAAAGCGAGGAATACAGCGCAAAGCTGCAGAGCGAGCGGGAGAAAGCAATGGAGCAGGCTCGCCGGGAGGCACAGTCTATCATAGAAGATGCCCGCAGAGCAGCAAATGCAGCAGCCGAGGAAATTAAAGCACTGAAAAAGCAGCTTAGTGAAAATGCGGATACCCAGGGCATCAATCAGCGACAGGCGGAGCTGCGCAGAGAACTCAATGATGCAGAAAGTAAGATAAGAGCCGGACAGACACAACGGCAGCGCCCTGAGCCTTCAAGAAATATACTCATTGGTGATACAGTAGAGATACTGAAGCTTGGAACGAAAGCAAGTGTAATTGCGATCAACAAGGACGGAACCTATCAGCTTCAGGTAGGTGTACTGAAAATGACAGCAAAGCCGGATGAGGTTTATCTGCTGGAACAGAACAATCCCTATGTTCAGAAGAATGCGCGTCCGGCGCATTCCGGCCGGGAAATGAAGCTTGCTGCAATGTCGTCAGAAATCGATCTGAGGGGTATGGACAGTGTGGAAGCGATTTGTGTTTTGGACCGTTATCTGGATGAAGCTATGCGCTCAAACCTTCGCTCTGTTCGGATTATTCACGGAAAAGGTACTGGTACACTGCGCGCTGCCGTCCAGCAATCTCTGCGAAAAAATCGTTTTATCAAAGGCTTCCGCCTTGGCTTATATGGCGAAGGTGAGGACGGTGTGACAATTGCAGAGTTTTCCTGATCGATGGAATTTATTGGAAACCGGTTGACTTTTTTTGCAGATTTGATATCATATTATAAGAAGGTTGTAATTCCCTTATAATACAGCATAAAGGAGCGTTTTTATGTGCAACAAAGAAATCGTCGTTCGCTGTGAATCCGGTCTGCACAACAAGCAGGCAACCTATTTTGTTCAAAAGGCGAACGAGTTTGAAAGCAGCATTTGGCTGGAATATGATAATCGGAAAATGAATGCAAAGAGCTTGCTTGGCATCATTTATCTGGGTATCGTTACCGGAACGACTGTAACGATCAGTGCATCCGGACCGGATGCAGAAGAAGCTGTAGAGGCACTGAGTGCTCTGTTACAGCGGGATGTCTATTAATTTGCACAGTGATCATCCGCCTCAATGCAGGTATATTGCGTTGGGGCGGTTTTCTTCGGAGACCGTTTTATGGATTTAATGCAGCTTAAAGACAAGGCCGCAAGCTTACCCCTTGCGCCCGGTGTATATATTATGCGGGACAGGGAAAACACTGTCATTTATGTAGGAAAAGCAAAAAAACTTAAAAACCGTGTCAGCCAGTATTTTCAGGATACCGCTTCTCATACACCGAAAACGAGGCAGATGGTCAGTAAGATCGATCGGTTCGATGTAATCATCGCAGCGTCTGAATTTGAAGCTCTCGTACTGGAATGCTCACTGATCAAGCAGCATATGCCGAAGTATAATATCCTTTTAAAGGATGACAAAGGCTATCCTTATCTCCGTTTTGATATGCGAGAGCATTATCCCAGAATCACAATGGTCAATAAGATCGATGATGACGGTGCCGATTATTACGGACCGTATGGCAGCCGCGGCGTCACCCAGGACTTATTAAACGCAATTCGTCTCACTCTGAAAATGCCGGACTGTTCCAAGCAATTTCCGCGAGATATCGGAAAGGGAAGACCTTGCTTGAATTATCATATGAATCAATGTGCCGGCTGGTGTCAGCTGAACAAAAGTCAGCAGGACTATAGGCAGGTTGCGGAGCAAGCACGGCTGCTTTTAACGGGAAATTTTAAGCAGGTTTCCGATCAGATCCGTTCCCAGATGCTAAAAGCTTCTGAGGAGCTGAATTTTGAACTGGCTGCAAGCCTCAGAGACCGTTTGAGCGCGGTGGAAGCGCTGGGCAAGAAGCAGATGGTTACTGCCGGTAATTTTGCCGATACCGATGTGATCGGCTATGCTGCTACAGAATCGAAAGCCTGTTTTACGGTTCTTCACTTTAGCAGTGGCAACCTGCTGGATAAGGAGTACGAGATTCTGAATGTTCCGGACGATCCTCACGCAGCAGTATCCAGCCTTGTAAAACAGTACTATCTTAGCCGCGGTTTTGCACCCAGAATGGTTTTACTGCCTTTTGAAATCGAAGACGGCGAGCTGTTTGCTCAGCTTCTTGCGGAACGATTTGGCAGAAAAACAAAAATCAAAGTACCACAAAGAGGGGACAATGCGAGACTTGTTGATCTTGCGGTTAAAAACGCACAAGAAGAAGCACTGCGACTAACAGATAAGGAAGAACGGTTACAGGGCTCGCTGTTACTGCTTAGAAAAATGCTGAATATGGAAACGCTCAGAAGGATAGAATCCTTTGATATTTCCAACACTTCCGGTACTGATATTGTTGCAAGTATGGTGGTGTATCAGGATGGAAAACCGAAAAAGAATGATTATAAACGCTTTAAGATCAATAATCTGCCAGGCCAGGATGACTATGCCTCAATGGCTCAAGTTGTGGCGCGCCGTTTTACAAGATACCTTTCTGGCGATGAAGGATTTGATGTTTTACCGGATCTGTTGCTCATTGACGGTGGCGTAACACACGCGAATACGGCGCTGAACGTTTTAAATACACTGGATATAGCAGTTCCGGTATTTGGTATGGTCAAGGACAACAGACACCGTACGCGGGCACTGGTGACCCCACAGGGAGATCAGATCGCCATAGATACACAGCCATCTGTATTTTCGCTGATTGGCAACATTCAGGAGGAAACACACCGCTTCGCGATCAATTACCACAGAAAACTGCGCAGCAAGCGCTTGCGTTATTCTCGGCTGGATCAAATATCCGGCATAGGACCGAAGCGAAAACAAGAATTGCTTAAAATCTATCGATCCTTGGGAGCGATTGCGACAGCAACGCAGCGGGATCTTGAAAGGCACCTGCCGCGAAATGCAGCGCAAGCAGTCTACGAACATTTTCATCAGAACGAAGAAGGGGAGGGAAACGATCTGTGCGAGTAATTACGGGAAAGGCACGGGGCGTATCGCTTAAGACACCAGACGGCTTAAAAACAAGGCCTACCGCCGATCGTGTAAAAGAGGCCCTTTTTAGCATTATACAATTTGATGTTCTCACCGCAAGGGTGCTTGATCTTTTTGGCGGGACGGGTCAATTGGGGATCGAGGCATTAAGCCGGGGAGCAAAGAGTGCTGTATTCGTTGATAATCGGGAGGATGCCTGCAAGCTGATCCGAGAAAATTTGAAACGGACAAAATTTACCGATTGTGCCAGGGTTGTTTGTTCGGATTATCAAAGTTATTTAAAAAATTGCAGGGAATCCTTCGACATTGTTTTTCTAGACCCGCCTTATGCAGAAATTTTTCTGGAAAATTCTATAAAATTGATAACAGAAATTGACATTTTGCAATCTTCTGGTATAATAGTTACGGAACGGTCTGTGGAAAAGGAACTTTTGCTGGAATTTCCAGGCTATACCCGTTCAAAAGACTATCGATACGGCAAGACAATTCTCACGATCTATCGCAAAGATTGATCAGTTGAAAAGGGACAAGAATGAAGATTGCGATCTATCCGGGCAGTTTTGACCCGATTACCAGCGGACATTTAAATATCATTCAGCGTGCGTCAAAAATTTTTGACCGACTGATTGTTTGTGTAATGGTAAATGCCTCAAAACAGCCTATGTTTACCCGTGAAGAGCGGGTGGAAATGATCCAGAGTGTTGTTTCCGATCTTCCCAATGTGGAAGTTGACGCTTCAGATGAACTTCTTGCGGAATATGCAAAACGCAAGGGTGGCTGTGTGATCTTAAAGGGGCTTCGAGCAGGTTCTGATTTTGAAAATGAGTTCCAAATGGCGCTCATTAACCGAAAAATCAACCCTAAGCTGGATACGATGTTCCTTACTGCTGAATCCCAGTATATGTACCTTAGTTCCAGCACAGTTAAGGAACTTGGAAATTATGATGTAGATCTTTCGGACTTTTTGCCTGATCAAATTATTCCAGTATTTAAGCAGCGAATCGCTGTTATTCGCCAAGGAGGATAAAGAATATGAACGAACAGAACATCGAAGATATCATTTCTGCGCTGTATGATATGGTGCAGGACGCCAGAGCCTTGCCTTTGGGTGCAGATAAGTGCATTCTGGAGCGCGATAAGGTGCTGGATATGCTCGATGAGATCATCGCTCAACTGCCTGTGGAGCTCAAGCAGGCCCGCACAATCGTTGATTCCCGTAACGAGCTGATCGGCCAGGCTCGCCGCGAGGCTGAGTCCTTGATCCGTCAGGCTCAGGAAAACGCTGAGCAGATGGTTAAGGAAGAAGCTATCTATCAGGAAGCAAAGCGTCAGTGCCACGAAATGGTTCTGCAGACACAAAGCCGTATGTCTGAGCTGCGTAAGGCAAGCAACGACTATATGGACGATGCACTGCGTCGTACCGAAGAGGCGATTGCTATGTCTCTGGAAGATGTTCGG
Organism: Faecousia sp.; assembly: GCA_045546835.1. Classification (GTDB taxonomy): domain Bacteria; phylum Bacillota; class Clostridia; order Oscillospirales; family Oscillospiraceae; genus Faecousia. The sequence goes on along the minus strand of JAZQDL010000034.1, from coordinate 13,963 downwards.
GATACCCGCACAAAGTTCAAGGCTTTGGTTGATGCACAGGAAAAGCGTGCTGCTGTATCTGAGCAGGATGTTGATGTATAAATATAGAAAACAGCTCAAATCCTATATTTGAGCTGTTTTTTAGTAATATTCAGGAGGCGTATTATGGACTTTATGGAGAGATACGATTTTTGGTGCAGTGCCGGTCTTCCAGCAGATGTTCGTGAAGAATTGGAAAGCATTAAAAATGATACTGAAGAACTCAAGAGTAGATTTGGCAGCGAGCTGGAATTTGGAACAGCAGGCATGCGTGGCATTATGGGCGCAGGCAGTAACCGGCTGAACCGGTATACGGTGCGCAGAGCTGCACAGGGTATGGCTGCGTGGTTGAGCGGTACAGATCTGCCGAAGAAAGCTGCTATTGGCTATGATTCCAGACATAATTCTCAATTGTTCGCCGAGGTATGTGCTGTTGCTTTTGCTGAAGCAGGTATTCATACTTATTTGTACGACCGCCTTGCGCCTACACCGATGCTGTCCTTTGCGGTTCGACAGCTTGGATGCGGTTGCGGCATTGTGATCTCCGCAAGCCACAATGCAGGTGCTTATAACGGTGTCAAATGCTACGGTCCGGATGGCTGTCAGATGACTGACGAGCCCGCTGCGATCGTCACGGAGAACATTCGATCTATTCCTTATTTTGTCCCGGAAACCAAAAGCTTTGACCAGTATATGCAGGACGGCTTGATCACATATATCGGACAGGAACTGTGGGAAAAGTATTATGAAACAATACTCAATGAAGCGGTTGATCAGGAAGTGATTCGTTCTGCTGGGCTCAATATCGTGTATACGCCTTTGTGTGGTACAGGAAACGAGCCGGTCCGGGAAGTGCTGGGAAGATTGGGTGTGAACATTTCTGTTGTAGCCTGCCAGGAAAAGCCTGACGGTGATTTCAAGACCTGCGAATACCCGAACCCTGAAACGGACGCCGCGCTGAATGAAAGCTATAAGGTCGCTGATCAAGTGCCTTGTGATGTGATCTTGGGTACTGATCCGGATGCAGATAGAATTGCCATTGCTGTTCCCTATGATGGTGGTTATAAGAAGCTGTCCGGCAATGAGCTTGGCTGTCTGCTGATGGATTATATTCTGAAAGCAAGAAAAGAAAAGAAAGATATTCCGGAAGATGCCATTGTTGTCCGCAGCATCGTTTCTTCTCCGCTTGCTGACCGCATTGCTGAGAATTACGGTGTGACTATGAAAGCAGTCCTCACCGGCTTTAAGTATATTGGCGGTGAGATCCTGAAGCTGGAGAACGCAGGAGTAGAGCACAAATTCATTTTCGGCTTTGAAGAGAGCTGCGGTTATTTGAAAGGAACTTATGCACGAGATAAGGATGCAGTTGTTGCCTCTGTTCTCGTTTGTGAAATGGCAGCAATGCTGAAAAAACAGGGCAAAACGATTCTGGATGCGCTGAATGCTGTATATGAAAAATACGGTTATTACCTGGCGTATGTTCAGAGTGTCGAATTGACCGGTGCGGATGCGATGGAGAAGGCTGCTGCTATGATGACCAGTCTTCGTCAGGCTGTTCCTGAAAACATTGGCGGCGCAAAGGTTACCGCCGTTCGGGATTACCGCAGCGGGGTTGACAAGAATTTACTAACAGGAAAGGAAACTGCCATTGTTTTGCCTAAATCCAATGTGTTGGAATTCCTCCTGGGTAACAGCGGCAGCGTGATCGCACGTCCCTCCGGCACAGAACCGAAGGTTAAATTCTATTATACAGCCGTTGCTGAAAACAAACACTCCGCCGAAGACTTGCTGGATAAAATGATTGCCCAAATGTCTGTATAAATCAGCTATTGTATAACTACCGAAATGCAAACGCATTTCGGTAGTTATTTTTGGTCTTTTTTATTCAGGGGAGAATAGACTTGAATGAAAGGAGGGTGAAATTATGTCGTCAAAACGAAAAGCAAAAAACGAACGAAGCTTTGCAGCCGGTGTCAGTATAGGAACACTTGTATCTTTGATGCTTAGTGTATTTCTTGCAATGATCATCGCAGCATTGATCCTGAATGAGCGAATAGGTGAGCGAGCAATTGAATATATCGCGCCGATCATTATGTTGCTATCCACACTAACAGGTTGTATCATCGCAGGGCAATTGATCGATGAAAAACTGGCGGTCGCTTCCGGTGTTACTGGCATTATTTACTTACTGATACTCGTTGGTGTTGGGATACTTTTCTTTGACGGTGGGTTTCATAATCTGTGGACAAGCATTTTATCCATCGCTATTGGCTGTGTCATTTCGTGTGCAATCTGCATAAGAGGGAAGGGAAGTAGAACAAAAAGAAAAAGGCCCTATCGTTAAAGTGCACAAATAACCGCAATGGGTAAATTTTATTTACCCATTGCAAGAAAAACGCAAGAACTCTTGCAAAAACTACATCTAGTGTTTTTGTGCATTTTGTCAGCGCTACATCTTGAATACAATCGAAAATGATAAACAACGAAGTCGGAATGGATATTTTAGTTAACATAATGATGTTTACATAAAAATCAGCATAATCTACAAATAATGTATTTTTGACCACTTTTGCTTGAAATTTAATTGATTTTGGTGTATAGTATTTTAGCAATCTGATTTGATGGCTTTTTTGCGCATTTTATTATAGTCACTCCAAAATCAATATTCGATTTACATTTTGGAGGTACTATGGTCTTATACGCCAGAAATTCATCAGCAAAGGTCCGGATGCAATGCAAGGAAAGTGTCATTATTCTTTCTTTTTTGTGGGTAATGGGTCTTATTTGCGGTTTGTATCTTGTTGCATCGTCAGACAGTATGCTTCTTGAATACTTTTATGCTGCTTCCGGCACCCGTCCTTCGATTGCAGGCATATTGGTTGTTATTTTCCTTCCAATCGCCGTTTCTGCCATTGCTGCATATTTTTCAGCCCCGGTTCTGATTTATGGCATCTGTTTTTTTAAGGCTTTTTGTTTTAGCTTTGCGCTGTGCGGAGTCGTTTCTGTTTTCGGATATTCCGGCTGGCTTGTCCGATTGCTTTTACTGTTTTCCGACTCCTGTATGGCCGTTTTGTTGTTCTGGCTCTGGTGTAAATTTTTATCTCTTAAACGCAATACCGTACATCGTGATCTTTTGATCTGTGTTGCAATCGCTGCAATCGTCGGTACGGTTGATTATTTTCTTGTATCACCTTATCTTGTGATACTGATGCATTACTCGTAGAGGAAAGGTTCGCGTATTCATGTTGGATTTGATTCAGGCCTATGAAAATTACCTGACAAAGGTAAAACAGGCATCTCTGAACACCACATCTTCCTATATGCGTGATATTCGCCAGTTTTCTCAGTGGCTGCACGAATATGCAAGTGTAGATGTGATCGATGCCAAACAACTGAATATCAGCGATTATCTGACGCATTTGACTGAAGACGGAAGATCTGCTGCAACAGTTTCCAGAACCCTTGCAAGCTTGAAAAATTTCTATCTGTATCTTGTTTCCTCCGGTTTTTTGGAAAAGACTCCTGTGACTGATATTCACGTGGATAGGGGAGATAAGAAGCTTCCGCAGATCCTTACCGGCAGAGAGATCGAATTGCTCCTTGCGCAGCCTGCCTGCATTGACGCAAAAGGATACCGTGACAAAGCTATGCTTGAGGTTATGTACGCGACCGGCATTCGTGTTACAGAACTAATTGATCTGGATGTAGACGATGTCAATCTGGATCTAGGCGTTATCAAATGCAATACATTCAAAAAATCCAGAACGATCCCTCTGTATCCTGCAGCACTGAAAGCACTGAGTGCATATTTGCGGGACGTGCGTGATTCAATGGTTGCTTCTGAGGATGAGCCTGCTCTCTTTTTGAATATCAACGGTGTCAGAATGAGCCGCCAGGGTTTCTGGAAGATCCTGAAGCACTATCAGCAGACTGCGCATATTGAAAAGGAGATCACCCCGCATACCCTTCGTCACAGCTTTGCAGTGCATTTACTGGAAAATGGTGCTGATTTAGGCTCTGTGCAAGAGCTGATGGGTCATTGCGATATATCCTCTACCCAGATGTATACACAGATGATCAATCAGAAGCTGAAATCTGTATACGAAAAATGTCATCCGAAAGCATAAAAAGGTCTATCGATCCGTTACGGAAACGATAGACCTTTTCTTTTTTATAATTCCCTCTCCAACGGAACGCCTGAGAGGGGAGGAGGTATTAAATGCCGGTCATTGCCGCCAGAACATCCACTTCAATTTTCTGAATATTGCGCTTCATCTCAAGCGCTTCATCCACATCCACATCCGCAAAGCAGCCGTCCTTTGTGCAAATGACTCTGTTTGTTTTGCCAGCTCGGAGTAATTCCACCGCCAAATATCCCATCTTTGTAGCATTGACACGATCACGGCCAGTGGGGGAGCCACCGCGCTGAATATGACCGAGAACAGTAACACGGGGATCAAGATCCAGCCCTTCTTTGATCTTAGCGGCAATATCAGAAGCGGAACCGGCACCTTCAGCAACAACGATCATATAGTGAGTAAATCCATTAAAACGAGCTTGCCGAATTTTTTCGATAACATCCTTTTCAAAGTCAATGGGCTCTTCAGGAACAAGGACAGCGGTTGCACCAACTGCAAGACCTACATACATTGCCAGATAACCGGCATTGCGGCCCATCACTTCTACAACAGAACAACGCTCGTGGGACTGCATTGTGTCGCGAAGCTTATCGATACACTCGATTGCTGTGTTTGCAGCGGTGTCGAAGCCGATGGAGTAGTTGGTGCAGTTAATATCGTTATCGATCGTAGCAGGGATGCAAGCCACATTTACGCCGTATTTAGAGAGTGCTCTTGCACCGCGGAATGTACCGTCACCGCCGATGGCAACAATACCATCAAGCCCTAAAAATTTACAGGTAGAGACAGCCTTGCGCTGACCTTCTTCCGTTAAAAACTCCTTACTGCGGGCTGTGTAAAGGATCGTACCGCCGCGATTGATGATGTGGGATATGTTCTTTTCGTCCAGGCGGATCACATCGCCGGAAATCAAGCCATTATAACCGCGACGAATGCCATAACACTCTATACCGTGGTACAATGCAGTACGAACAACAGAACGGACACAGGCATTCATGCCGGGTGCGTCACCGCCGCTGGTAAGTACACCGATTCTTTTTACACTCATAGTGAAATCCTCCGATTATGTTTTTTATATAATATAACTTTTTGCAAAAAAAGTAAAGAAAATTATGAATTTATACTTGACTGTAAAGCTGCTTGATAGTATATCATAAATAACGAAAGGTGGTGTCTTTATGCAAATTCAAACCATAGAACAGAAAACCGGGTTAGATAGAGCGACCATTCGTTATTATGAGCATGAAGGTCTCATAAAGCCTCAACGGCTTCAAAACGGCTACCGGGACTATTCGGAGGAGCATTTACAGGATCTTTTAAAAATCAAGCTTCTGCGCCAACTGGGGTTGTCCTTAGAGGCAATTGAGCAACTGATCGAGGGTAAGGAAGATCTCAACTCCGTACTGGGAAATCAGCTCATAGTCTTAAAGGAACACAAGACTCAGATTGAGAACGCAGAAGCGATTTGTAAAATGATCGTAGAGGATAATGTTACATATGAAACGATCGAACCAAACAAATATTTCAATGCATTGGTTCAAAAGAAGCAAATTGAGAGCAAAGTAATTGAAACGCCCTATACAGAATATGTATATCTCGAATCTCATCCGGTCAGGCGCTATGTGGGCAGATATTTAGATCAGCTTTTAACATCCGCAATCCTTATGCTGATCGTTATTGTGTTTTTGCGGATACGACCTTTCAGTGATACAGAAAACGCTCTGTGTTCCATCGCTGCAACCCTTCTTACAATGCCAATAAACGCATTATTTCTTTGTCTATTTGGTACAACTCCCGGCAAATTTGTTGTTGGAATCTATCTTAAGACTCCGGAAGGGAAGAATATGCCATTCATGAATGCGTTACGGCGCGAATGGGCAGTGTTTCGATACGGAATGGGTCTTGGAATCCCAATTTACAGCTTAATTCGCCTGTATAAATCCTATCAGATCCACACAGCAGGCAGGGAACTGGAGTGGGATTATGATTATAACGCGGATGCGCTCTATACCGAATGGGGTACAGGAAGAGGTGTTGTCACCGCTGTTCTTGGTATTATTTGCGCAATTGCCATTGGCTGTGCCTCTGTGGATGCACAGTTACCAAAGCATCGCAATGCAGATTTAACACTGGCGCAATTTGTTGAAAATTATAATATTTACGCGAAGCAAAACAGTATGATAAGCTATCTGTCAGAGGAAGGGGAGTGGTACACTCCGGATACATATCCTAATTCAGTTATTATAGATATGATGGATCATACGGAATACTGGCAGTTTATAACCAATGATAATCAAGAACTTGAGCAAATATCGATTGAAATTCACTCTGATTCTAAACAGCTTAATTCCGGAAAAATGTTTCTTGCTATTCGTACAGCAATACTGTCACAACCGGATGCAGATATTATTGCGGCAGATGAAGTAGAATTAGCACTATCTGAACTTATATTCATTCCAGACCTGGAAAAGAAACAGTTTATATTCGACGAGGTGATCGTTAATATAGAGTTTCAGCAACCGGAAGAGGATATTTATTATAAAACATCGGTTGATATTATAATGCCTTAAAAAGACACCGAAACCGGCAACAAAACCGGTTTCGGTGTCTTTTTCTAAAAAAAGGGGATATATTGCCTGAAAATTGCACATAAATAAAACGAACGCAACAAAATACCCCTTTTGATGAGTTGCCGTTTCTGCCGAGCTGAAACAATGACTTGATCATCCACCGTTTCATAGTATGGCTTATACTTAGCCGGCAGGGGAAGGAAGCCTTTTGGGCGTTCCCAGGAGTCAAAATAGGGATAGTATTTAGGACGATACAGCCAGGGAGACAGCAATCTGATCAGGAAGTTAGGCTTACAATATCCTTGTATGATATCACCCAGCTTTTGTCCATCAGCCTTTTTGGGATCTGGAATAATAATACCGTAAGGTATTTTATAATACCTGGTAAACCACTTTCCCAAGAGCCAGCCTTTATAGACATAATAAACACGATCAGTAATAACACGGATCTTCCGGTCCACACCATCCCACTGCTGCGTAAACAAATGAATATCAGCATTAAAGTGACGATGTTCCAGGAAGTAAGTAATCTGCATTTTACTGAAATTCGCGTGATCACGGTTATCGGCATAAAGAGTTGCCTCATCGATCAGAATAAGACAATCACTAAGATCATAACGACCAACGCATTCATTATCGATATAGGTAACACCAAATACTTTAATTCTAACATTGCAATAAACATTCCTATATTTACCGGACTTGACAGCTTTAATAGCAAGAGAAGTCATAAGTGTTGTTTTACCACAACCAGGAAGACCAAAAAACAAAGAAACAGCCATAACATAATCCTTTCAGAAATACGCCCCCGCGCGCGGTAAACCGCAGGCGGGGGCATAAATAATGAAGAAATCAAGCACCCCAGGTCATAGACTTGACAGCCTTAATGCCCAGCAGCAGAATGCTAACACCAATGCCGATAACGAACACAGGCAGCAAAGCATTAAGCTCACCATTAGTTGTTACAAGGGCAGTAACAAATTCACCGATCCAACCAATAACACCGGTAAAAGCTTCACTAATAGCAGAAACCATAATAATACTCCTTTCTTATAAATTTAAACACAACTTCTAAACGCAATATACCTGAAATTAAAAAACTTTACAAAAAATCACGCGCCCCAAGTCATAGATTTAACGACCTTAATACCCAAGAGCAGAACACTTACGCCAACACCGATAACAAACACCGGTAGCAAAGCATTAAGTGTACCTTCAGAAGATGTTAAAGCATTCACAAACATACCAATCAGCTCCATCAAAAACCCAAAAGCATCTTTAATTGCAGAATGAAGAGCCATAACCACACCTCCCTTCGATTAAGAATATATATAATTCCAGTTAACGCCAGAAGTGCGATATACAGCGATAGATAAGATCGATAATCACAACGGTCAGAATGATAGTCAGAGCAGCGCAGGTGAAATAGATATACTGTTGCTCTGAAGCATTCGTAGTCCAACTGTGATTAATCAAACGATCAATTAAATCATACATACATTATTTCCCCCAGAAGAAGTGTCTAAGAATACACGGAATAGTAGCAGCCAGAGCAAGACAGAACACCGGATAAAACCAGTAATCAGCCATATAGCGCATATACAGCACCAAAACATCAAAAACAAAATCAAGCACGGCGATCACGACCCATTCTTAAATAAATCATAGTCAAAAGACCAATTACAACAAGGTAATAAATATTAGCCATCATTATCTCCCTTATTCTTTTTAGCACGATCAGATCCACGACCGCCAAACGCAACACCAAGAACCGGAGCAAGCAAGAACCGGCAGATCATAAAGATCACAAAAACAGTAAAGATAGTATCCCAGGCACCAGGAGCAGCATCCAGGATCTGCTGAAACCAGCTGAAGGCTGATACAACAGCACTTGTTATCAGACTTACAACATCATTCCACATCAACCTTCACGCCCCAATACTTTATAGATTACAACTATACCAAACAAGGTAATTACCAAAGTAATACACGCAGACGGTAACCAACCGATCATTGTAGGTAGCTGAACAATCATATTTGCAAGAAGACCTACAACATAAATTAGGTCCTTAACCATATTAATTACAAACTGCACCAGGGAAGATATCAACTCGGCAAGACCGGCAAGAAAATCAATTATACCGTTCACGATATCACCTCTTTTTACCAAAGAAAATATAACCGGCAAGGCAGAAAGTAAAAACAACCACCAGCATACTGGTTACCATTGGGTTAGATGTAATGCACGAAAGGACAGATAGACCAACAGGATCAAAATTGACATAGTTATTAATAAGCGCACCGCTATCAACATCCGGTTGAGAAACAGCACCTAAAGAGTCACCTGCAGAAGAAATAGCACCGGCATCTTCTTTCATTTTTTCACCAGCTTGACTAAGTGCACCGGACTGCTCACCACCACCAAGAGCTTCTACCACACGATCAAAACCGGAGTTGATCCATTTACCAAAACGTGCATACCAAGGAACACCCGACTGCACAGGACGCGCTACAATCGACTGAAGCTGAAAATACCAGCCTGTCCATTGATCATAATAAATGTCGACCGGATCAATCCAAAAATGCAAAGCAAAACCGTAATTATAATTTAAATCGTGTTCAGATGTATCAACAGTAATCGTATAAGTGTATAAAGGCCATTGCATATTGTCAGAACCAAAATATGCACTAGTACTTCGCTGAATGGTAGAAACTTTAGAAGCAGGAAGAACCACAGTAGGTTTACCGGCTTCGTTCATTATATAAAACGATAATTCACTTTCATTAATAGAACCACAGGTTGTCAGCGAATAAGTAATACTTTCCGGACGATCAAAAGGCAAATCATCCTTGTAATTGTAAATCCAAACCAAACCGTTTAACAACGGATCTACAGGCTCAGAGGCATAATCAGTAATATGATTTATAGCTTTTGCCGGTAAACTGTTATCTTCCATATTTTCATAAGCAGTACGGTACAAAGTGTCAGTATCAACCATAAACAAAAGGTCCTGAGTATACATCATAGCAGAACTTAAAGCGCAAAACTCATCATAGTACCCAAACGCAGAAGTAACAGCGATTTTACCTGTTATGCCATCTGTCCAACCAAAAGCCAATGTGATACTTTCAACAACAGTATTAGGAGTACTAATAGTTAAATAATTATCTGTCCCATCTACTGTTTTCTTAACAAAAGTACGATCAATGCCATTAATCTGAACAGATAAATAAGGCAATGAGACATTGGCGTGCAATAAAATATGAATTTCGTGAACAGCAGGAGAAACCTCAGTATTCCACTTTATAACGGCACTAGAAGAAGCCTGAAACGAGAAAACATTAGCGTTTGAAGAAACAAGATTACCATCGGACACACTAACAGAGTAATCATTAGTAGGCGACATCAAATTAATTACACTGCCATAAGTTGTCTCAGCTGAAGCAGGGGAGACCAGGCAGCTCAGCAGCACCATAAAGACCACCACAAGGGTAATAACGCGTTTCCATATAGACATACTAAAACCACCTTTTAGAAGCCTTCCAAAACCTCCTGGACAGCCTCATAATATGTATCAACTTCCAATAGCTCCGCCTGATCAGGCGTACCTTCCGTTTCAAATGGCTCAATTAACATATACTCCATAGCAAAATCCCAGCTAAGACCGTCCTTCACGTAAGTCATACCGGTGCTGCAGAAATCATAGTGATTAACCAGGAATTTATCCAGGTAACCACAGTGACCGTATATATCACCGTGCATCGATGCCCGGTTTAAGCCTCTGGATGCATAGTAAAGATGCAACCCAACACTGACAGCACTTTCTGAGATAGATTTTGAGATATACTTTGTTATATAAAAACCGGCAGCAACCTTATTGCGAATAACACCAAAAGAACAAAAACCAAACTTCTTTTGATAATCCTGCCAGTTATAATAACCGTTTTTAACTAACTTCCAGGGGACATTTTCACCCATTTCTAACAGCTCCCTAAAGGAGATCAGAAGGGAAGTTATATCACTGAACAAACCGTGCATATGCCAAGAGCCATCCTTATGTTGCTCCGGCACAAGCACAAACCGGATATCAATATCCGGATATTTTTTACGCATATCGCGTATCCATTGCAAAAACTTAATATGGAACGACTGGAGATCCTTCCGATCGTGTTTTTCTTTTGCAATCGTAAATGTAGCAAAGTATTTCCAGTCGTTACATAGACCCAACTCCAGGACTGTACGCCTGGCACGGGAAATTGCAGGATCTAACTTAAACTCATTGCCTTTCCTTTGCTTTTTCTCACCGGAAACAAAGACAGGGGCAGTAGATTTAAACCGGATAACTTTATAAATCTCATCAGTATATCGGTAAATATTGTAATCAGCCCTGACAAGCTCCGGAATAGGCTGTAACAACAGATCTGACATCGTGAGAACCCCATTTCCCGCAAAACGTTAAGGAGTCGAGTGTCCCTGTGCTGCCTTTCGGCAGCACTGCAGGGGACAGAAGCGAACCAAAGAAATGAGGCATATCTCACGACATTCCATCATCTACTAAGCTTGTTTGAACTCAGCAAGCTTGTAGAGCAGCTCAGAATACCGCTTTTCCAGGGATTGACATTTACTATCCATTGCACGGTAATCCGCCAGGAGCCGTCTACGGTCTTCCTCTAGGGAATATACGCGTTTTTCATACTCTTCCAGGATTGCAGATATTTCTGCCTGTATCTGAACGGACAGGCTCAGAAGGGAGACCAGCTCCCTTAAGTTAGCAAGTCTGGATGGAACTGTCTTATCCATCAGTTAGCAACATCGATCTGGGTAATGTCACCATACCGGTTAAAGTAAATGTTGATAACATCACCAGGACGGGGAGCAACGCCCAGCTTAGCTAAACGCTCATTGCTGATAAACTGATCGTGCCAGTTAAAGCCAATGTAGCGATCTTTATCACCGCCAGCCGGCTCAGAGCCACGCAAGAGCAATCGAACACCTTGAATTTCCTTGCCTTCATTTTTGAAACGCATAATACTGTTTTTGTCTACAGCGACAACTTCCCAAGTTTCCATACAAAATACCTCCAATTATTGAGCCGGATCAGTACCGGCCATTTTATTTATCATCAGCCGGAGCTGAGGACTTATAAGTAACAATATACTCATCCATAGAAGCACGCAAAGCTTCAACACGCGTACTACCAACTGCAGATTTATAAGGGAATACAAAAGAAACAAATTCCCATACACGACTAGGCTTATAAACGCAAAGACCTAACTTACGCCGCTTATCAATACCTTTACCACGCTGCTGGTAAACAGCATAAATACCTTGTTCTTGTTTAAAGAAACTTAAACCGTGAAGCTTTATGTAACAAGCATCTTTCATCATATTGCACCTACACACAAATAAATGTAACCATAATTAAAATACACACATTTGAATGTAAAGTCAATACATTCAAATGTGTGTATGCTATTTTTGGTAAAAAGACATAAATTCAAGGGAGGAAATATTGTGTATTTTTATCAAAGATTAAAAGACTTAAGAGAAGATAAAGACCTAAATCAAGCATATATTGCAAAAATACTACAAACTACACAGCAAACATACAGTCTATGGGAAAGAGGGGACAGAGAAATACCATTTCACCATATCATAACATTGGCAAAATTCTATAAATGTAGCATTGATTACATTGCCGGCTTAACAAACAACAAAAAGGGGAGAATAACATAATGAACGAATTAGGATATCTATTAATCCAGCTTATAAAACTGCTGCTATTAGTAGGTACACCTGTTATACTTTTCAAACTACTCAGATACATTTTTGAAGAAATTGGAGCAAAAATTAGAAATAGAAAAAAGCCTAAATATGTATATGAAAGACAACCAGACAATGACCAACCAGAATTTGAACTAGACTTAAGTTTTTTAGAAGAAGAAATTAAAAAGCAAGAATATAATCAAGAATACCAACCAAGATACCTAATGACACTTAATGAAAAGAGCCAATATCGAAAAATTCAAACCTGGGCAGAACAGAAAGATCTTATAGTTTTCACAAAAGTCAGATTGTTAGATTTAATTGAACCGAGAAGAAATAAAAACAATTACAATGCTCGACTTTGGAAAATACAAGCAAAACATATCGACTTTGTTGTGTGCGACAAAGAAATAAGAGTTAAATGTATTATAGAGATTAACGATAATAGCCATAAACACAAAGATAGAGTTGAAAGAGATCAATTCATCAATGAAGTACTAACAGCCTGTGGGTACAAAGTACTACAAACCTATAATGTTACAAACGAAGAATTAGACAGAATTTGTGGGTATAACACATCCACCATAGAAGAACAAAATAGCCCTTAACCGGCTTTCAACGAGCGGGATCACACCCGCATGAGCAGGGAAGTGGGCTGTTTTGTAATTCAGTGACGGACACAGTAGCATAAAACAAAAACCCTGTAAATAGGCTTTCGCGACATAAAACCAGTGTGCGCACTGGATTTATTTCACGGTCCTATTGACAGGGCTTTTGCTTTATACGCCAGAATTGACAAGCAAAGCGACGGCGCGCTTTGCCGTTGCAAATTTAACATTCTGGAGGGTATTAATCAATGAACATAGGCTATCAGATCAGGAACGAAGAAACAGGGGAATTTTTGGCAGCACTTTACTTAGGCTGCCGAAACGCAGTTCAGCCACTAATATGGAAGAACGATCCAAACTATGCAATTGAATTTGAAAATAAAGAAGAAGCACAAGCAACAATACAATTCATAGGAGCAGTCATAGATTGGGAGCTGGAAGAACAACTTCAAATCATTGAAGTATTAAAACTTGGATAAAAATTAACCCTGGGGAATGATCCCAGGGCTAATTTATTCTGGCTCGATAGAGAAGAGGGATTTTATTGTGCCGCAGACTTTTGAATAAGCATTTTTGATTAAACGAATTGAACGCAACAAAATAAAAATTTTGTTGCGTTTGCAGTGTGTTTATGATATAATATAGAAAACAAATATGATTGGAGGCTATTTTATGCAGCGATACCACGATTGTCCCCTTGTACTGCGTGATTTCCTTACTTACCACGAAACCATCAAAGGTCAATCTCCCAGAACGATTTCAGAATATTATCTTGACTTAAGAATGTTCTTTCGTTTCATTAAATTAATGCGCGCTGATATGCCTATTCACACGCACTTGGATGATATCGACATTCGTGAT
>JAZQDL010000033.1:0-3093 GCA_045546835.1 Faecousia sp. | reverse complement strand
ATGGCTACGATCCGACTTCCCTGATCATCGGCGGCGGTATGGCTTATACCTTCCTGGCTGCTCAGGGCTACACTGTTGGTAAGTCTTTGGTTGACAACGAGAAGCTCCAGTACTGCCAGGAAATGATGGCTAAGGCAAAGGCTAAGGGCGTAAACCTGCTGCTGCCTGTTGACACTGCAATCGCAGCTTCCTTCCCCTCCCCAATTGACGCAGAGATCCCCGTAGAGTATGTAGACTGCACTGCGATCCCTGCAGATCAGATGGGTCTGGACATCGGTCCCAAGGCTTGCGAGGAGTTCGCAGCTGCAGCTAAGGCTGCAAAAACCGTTGTTTGGAACGGACCTATGGGCGTGTTTGAGAACCCCACCCTGGCAAAGGGCACCATCGCTGTTGCACAGGCTCTGGCTGATTCCGACGCTGTGACCATCGTTGGCGGTGGCGACAGTGCAGCTGCCTGCGAGCAGCTGGGCTTTGCTGATAAGATCACTCACATTTCCACCGGCGGCGGTGCTTCTCTGGAATTCCTGGAGGGTCTGGAGCTTCCCGGTATCGCCTGCTTGCAGGACAAGTAATTACATACGATCGAATGTAGGGCGGGGGCTTGCTCCCGCCGCTACCGTCCCTATAAAATAAACCCTATTATCAGCGGGCAAGTCCCGTCCCAAATTTGAATGACCGCATCGTATTTTCGATGTATATATAATGAGGAGAATTGTAATGAACAGAAAGTATCGTAAAACCGTCATTGCCGGTAACTGGAAAATGAATATGACCCCCTGCCAGACCAAGGACTATATGACAAAGTTCCGCACCATCCTGCCCAAGGGCCGTTGGTGTGACATTGCTCTGTGTGTCCCCGCTGTCTGCATCCCCGCTGCTATGCGCGTTATGCGTGAGACCCGCGTGGGCATCGGTGCAGAAAACTGCAATGCCAACCCCAGCGGCGCATATACCGGCGAGATCGCTGTGAATATGCTCTCTGAAACCGGCTGTAAGTATGTAATTATCGGCCACTCCGAGCGCCGCGCTATGGGCGAGACCGATGCAGATATCAACGCAAAGATCAAAGCCGCACTGGACGGCGGTCTGATCCCCATTTTCTGCTGCGGCGAAAGTCTGGAGCAGCGTCAGGCTGATATCACCACCGAGTGGATCTCTATGCAGATCAAGCTGGGTCTGCAGGGCATTCCTGAGGACAAGATCCGCAAGGTCATCATTGCCTATGAGCCCATCTGGGCAATCGGCACCGGTCTGACCGCTACCCCCGAGCAGGCTCAGGATGTTTGCGAGCACATCCGCAGCGTGGTGCGTAAGCTGTACTCCTCCAAGCACGCCCGTGCAATTTCCATCCTGTACGGCGGCTCTATGAACGAGAAGAACGCCTACGAGCTGCTGGCACAGCCGGATATCGATGGCGGTTTGATCGGCGGCGCATCCCTGGTGCCCGAGAAGTTCGTGCAGATCATCGAAGCTGCCAACCAGCCCATTGTTTAATATCGCTTGATGGGCAGATGCTTTTCGCATCTGCCTATTTTACGCCAGACTAAATTGAGAGGACTTTCTTATGAAAACCCTTCTTCTCCCGGCGACAGCGTCCCAAACTGCGCAGATCGCCGCCAATATTATCAAAACCGGTGGACTGGTCGCTATTCCCACGGAAACAGTCTACGGTCTGGGTGCTGACGGACTGAACCCGGAGGCAGTGGCAAAGATCTTCCTTGCCAAGGGCCGCCCCCAGGATAACCCGCTGATCTTGCATCTTGCAGATGCAGAAGATATGGATCAATATTGCCACAGCATCCCCCAGGCGGCCTACGCATTGGCAGAAAAATTCTGGCCCGGTCCGCTGACAATGGTGCTTCCCGCCAAAAGCTGCGTACCAAAATGCACCACCGCAGGCCTGCCCACCGTAGCAGTCCGCTGTCCGGACTGTGAAGTGACCCGGAATATCATCCGTCTTGCGGGTGTTCCCATTGCCGCACCCTCTGCCAACATTTCCGGAAAGCCCTCTACCACCACTGCCCAGCACGTGCTCCACGATCACAAGGGAAAAATCGAGCTGATCGTAGACGGCGGACCTTGCCGGGTGGGTGTGGAGTCTACCATTGTAGACTTGACAGAAGAGCGTCCCCGTTTACTCCGTCCCGGTGGGATCACCCCGGAGCAGCTTACGGAAGTGCTTGGGGATCTGGTGGTGGACAAGGCTGTCACCGCCCAGATCGACAAGGATGCAGTAGTCAAAGCTCCCGGAATGAAATACCGCCACTACGCCCCTGCCTGTCAAGTGAGCATCGTGTCAGGCAGCCGGGAAAAGGCCGCCGAATATATCCACGCCCACTACAAAAAAGGCGACCGGGTGCTGTGCTTCCAGGAAGAACTACCCCTTTATAAGGACTGCAATCCCCTGTCCTACGGAAAAGAGGCAGATGTGGAAACCTTGTCTGCAGGCCTGTTTGATGCTCTGCGGCAGCTGGATGACCCCGCTGTCCACCGGGTCTACGCCCGTTGTCCTGAAGGCGGTGGCATTGCGTATGCCGTGCAGAACCGACTAAAAAAAGCCGCAGCCTTTCACATTATCAATGCGGAGGACGCGCTATGATTATTGGCATTACCGGTGGCACAGGCAGCGGAAAAACGACTCTGCTGAATATGCTCCGCCAGCAAGGAGCTTTGATCCTGGATTGTGATGAGATCTACCACAATTTGCTAAAAACAGACCAGAATTTACTCCGCGCCATCGATGCCCGCTTTCCCGGCTGTGTGGGAGATACCGGTCTGGACCGGAAAAAGCTGGGCGCCATCGTCTTTTCTGACAAGGCTGCCTTGCAGGACTTAAACCGCATTACCCACAGCAGTGTACATCAGGCAGTCCTCAACCAGCTTCAGCCGAAGCCTGCCCTTGCTGCCATCGACGCCATCGGTCTGTTTGAAGGTGGTCTTGCAGCGCTCTGTGATGTGACCGTTGCGGTCACTGCAGATGAAGAAATCCGGATCGCCCGGCTGATGGCGCGAGATCAAATCACAGAAGAATATGCCCAAATGCGCATCCGCTCCCAGAAAAACCCCGAAGAATTTAATGAATTATGCGACTAT
>JAZQDL010000032.1:0-10206 GCA_045546835.1 Faecousia sp. | reverse complement strand
ACCGTCCAGGATCATCTGGTCGCCGGTGTAAGCGTGGATGGTGCACATAATGCCGGACTCGATGGGAGCCAGGTCGTTCAGAGCCTTAGCCATGGGAGCCAGGCAGTTGGTGGTGCAGGAAGCAGCGGAGATGATGTTGTCCTCTGCCTTCAGGGTCTCGTGGTTAACATTGTAAACGATGGTGGGCAGGTCGTTGCCAGCAGGAGCGGAGATAACAACCTTCTTAGCGCCAGCGGTGATGTGTGCAGCAGCCTTGTCCTTGGAAGTGTAGAAGCCGGTGCACTCCAGAACAACGTCAACACCGATCTCACCCCAGGGCAGCTCAGCAGCGTTTGCCTTAGCGTAGATGGTGATCTTCTTGCCGTCCACAACGATGTGATCTTCACCGGCGGTGACTTCGTGCTCACGGGAGTAGTTGCCCTGAGTGGAGTCGTACTTCAGCAGGTGAGCCAGCATCTTGGGAGAGGTCAGGTCGTTGATAGCGACAACTTCGTAACCCTCAGCGCCGAACATCTGACGGAAAGCCAGACGGCCGATACGGCCAAAACCATTGATTGCAACTTTAACAGACATTTTGATTTCCTCCATTTTATAACTTTTCCAGGGGATGTTAAAACCCCATACAATGCAATTATACTATAACAAAAAAAGGTTGTAAAGTAGGGATTTTGCAAAAATCAACATTTTTTTACCGATTAAAATTGGTTCACATTACCAAAAGCACTCTCTTATTTATATGTCTGAGAGAAAAAAGCGTTCAGAGCTTCCCGGGTGGCGGAAATGCTGCCCTGGAAGGAGCCGGGTTTGCCGCCGCCCCGACCACCGAATTTTTGAGTCAGGGCAGTGCCCAATTCCTTTACATCCCCGTCTTTGCAGAGCAGGCACATCATATATCCGGTCTCGTCTGTACCGGAGAACACGGCGGCGACACCGCCGCAGACAGCGGCAATGGCATCTGCCAGCTCCCGGACACCGGAGGAGGTCAAGCCTTCCGCAAAATGGACCACATTTCCCTTGCCCTGATAGCCTGCGGCAAGGTTGGAAAATACCTGCTTTTCAAGATTTGCTGCCCGGAATTTTTCGGAAGCGAGCTGCTCTGCCAGCTTCTGCACGGCATCGGCGGTTTCTGGCAGCTTGGCAGAGAGCAGCTGGGAGACCTGCCGGTTTTGCTGGAAGATCCGGTGCATATAGTCATATGCTCGCTTGCCGCACACCATCTCCAGCCGCACCCCCTGATGGAATTTCACACAGGAGAGAATTTTGATCAGACCGATCCCACCGGTGGTGGCAGTGTGGACACCGCAGCAGGCGCAGCTGTCGTAGCCGGGAATTTCCACGATTCGCACCGGCCAGGGGAGCGCCCGCTTGGTGCGATATGAAATGGTTTTGAGGGTGTCCGGGTCGGGAACATAGGTCCTGATAGGTATATTTTCCCAGACCGCCCGGTTGGCAGCTGCTTCCAGCTCCCAAAGGGCATCGGCAGGGATCGGACCGTCAAAGTCCACCTCCATAATCTCTTTTCCCACATGGAAGCCGCTGTTATGATACCCGAATTTCTTATGAATAAGACCGGAAAGAATATGCTCGCCTGCGTGCTGCTGCATCAGGTCGAACCGCCGTTCCCAGTCGATTATGCCGGTGACAGTGCTGCCCACCGCCAAAGGCTTATCGCACAGGTGGAGAATTTGTTCTCCCTGCTCCTGCACATCCAGCACAGACGCGTCGCCCAGTGTGCCCAGATCGCAGGCCTGTCCGCCGCCCTCCGGATAAAAGGCTGTGGCATCGAGGTTAACATAATATCCTTTTTCGCAAGGCGCACAGTCCACTACCGTGGCAGTAAACTCCCGCAAAAGACAATCTTCGTAATATAATTTTCCGACTTCCATATAATTCTCCAAAAGTGTACTGTAGGGCGGGGGTTTACTCCCGCCGTTCTGATTTTTGTGAGGGTGTAATGGCGGGAGCAAGCCCCCGCCCTACAATTTTTGCCCCATTATATCACACACTATCGCATCCTGTCGAGCGGTTTTTCAGTGGGGCTGCCGGTTTCGTGCTTTTTCTGTGGGCGCTTTCGCTACAATAAAGGCACGATATACGAAGGAGGACAGGCCTATGCAATGTCAAAGGCTGAAAACATATATGGAAACGGGGCGTGTGGTGTTTTTGCCTGCTCGGTCGATCCAGCCGAACCCCGCCCAGCCACGGAAAATATTCCGGGAGGAGGCGCTTCAGGAGCTGGCAGAGAGCATCCGTCAGCACGGCATTTTGCAGCCCATCTCCGTCCGACGGATCGGCACAGCCTACCAGCTGATCGCCGGGGAGCGGCGATTGCGGGCGGGGATGTTGGCAGGTCTGACAGAGATCCCCTGCATCATAATGAATATGGACGATCGGGAATCGGGAATGACGGCGCTGGTGGAAAATTTGCAGCGGCAGGATTTGGATTTTATCGAGGAGGCAAAGGGGATCAGCTATCTTTTGGAGCAGTGGTCGATGAGTCAGGAGCAGGCGGCAAGGCTTTTGGGGAAAAGCCAGAGTGCTGTTGCCAATAAGCTGCGGCTGCTGCGCCACTCCCAGCAGGTGCTAAATGCCATCCGTCAGGGGTCGCTTTCAGAACGCCACGCCCGGGCACTACTGAAGCTTCCTACAGAAGTCCAGAAAATGCAGGTCATCGCCCTTGTGGAAAAGTTAGGCATGAGCGTTGCCCGGACGGAAAAGTACATAGAGGAGCTTTTAGCGCAGCCCCAGGAGAAAGCACCCAAGGTAAATCTGGGTGCATTTCTCAATAATCTTAATCAGTCTTTAGCACGCATTCAGCTTTCCGGCATCCCCGCCGTATCCGAGCGCAAAGAAACCGACCGGCAGATCGTGCTGACTATCACCATACCGAAATAATGGACAATTGACAATGGACAATGGACAATTAGGTCGCAGGTACGATAGATATTCGCAACCATCGAAAAACCACGTCTTTGCGAGGGCATTTATGCCCGTGGCAAACCGCATCCCCTAAGATGCCTTCTTTGTTACAAATTGATAAGGAGAACGGATTGCCACACCAGTGTGCGCACTGGTTCGCAATGACGTGCGTTTTAATTACCTGACCGATAAACAGAAATTTGATAACAAGAAAGGCGTGTTGCAAAAAGAAATGCAACACGCCTTTAACAATTATCCTAAAAGTACATCTGTAATGAGCATCACACAAAAGCCCACCAGCAGCGCGTAGGTCGCGCCCCGCTCGCTGCCGTGGGCGTGGGTCTCGGGGATCATTTCGTCGCTGATCACATAGAGCATCGTGCCGCCTGCAAAGGCCAATGCAAAGGGCAGCACCGCGGCAGAAATGCTCACGGCAAAGTAGCCAAGGAGCGTACCCAGCACTTCCACCAGTCCCGTGGCGGCGGCGATCAAAAAGGTTCGCTTCGGGGACATTCCTGCCGCCAGCATCGGCCCGATGATCACCATACCCTCCGGGATATTCTGTAGTGCAATACCGCCGGCAACTGCCAGCGCATCTGCGGTATTTCCCGAGCCAAAGCCAACACCTGCGGCAATGCCCTCCGGCAGGTTATGGATGGCGATTGCTGTGACGAACAGAAGAATTTTATTCAGCTTTACCGTTCCCTCCGGGTGGTTTTCCTGATCCACGCCGCTGAGCTTGTGCAAATGGGGCACAAGTTTATCGAACAGGTTCAGGCACACTGCACCGCAGAAAATACCGGCGATGGCGTACAAAAGACCAAACCTTCCACCGTATTCCACCGACGGCAAAATCAGACCCATTACCGCCGCCGCCAGCATCACGCCGGCAGCGAAGGACAAAACAATGTCGCTGAATTTGTGGGAAATATTCTTAAAAAGAAAGCCTAAAACAGTGCCAAGCACCGTTGCACCGCCCACACCAAGAGCGGTGAGAATAACCAGTTGCATAGAAACACCCCTTTTAGAATGCAAAGTGCACAGTGCTGTAGGGCGGGGGTTTTACTCCCGCCGTAAAGAAGGCTTTATAATGGCGGCAGCAAGCCACCGCCCTACAAACAGCTATCGTACCTGCGACATAATTTTCAACTTTCAATTTTCCATTCCCTTAGTGTGCCGAGGAAAGGGGGCGCAGGGCGCTGTATTCCTCGAAGCGGGTATCGTAAAGGGTGGTCAAAAACACCAGCTGGATCAGCGGGTCTGCAACACCGGAAGATTGCACCGCTGCGTTGATGCCGGAAGGCTCTACATCCTGCAGATACAGCCGGCAGCGACCCTCCGGAAGGGTAAAACCTTTGCCTGCAAAGGATACTGCGAAAGAACCGGTGGCGCAGGAGGTCACAATGGTGTTGGCAGCGCTTTCCAGCGTTTGGGTCTTGTCGCCGTCAAAGTAAATATTGCTGCTGTCCGGAATGGCAAAATCTGTCAGCAGGACCTCGTGGAAGCCCAGTCCCTTCAGCTCGTTGACCGTCTGGGTCAGGTAGCTGAGCGTACCACCGGAGGCGGGATTGAGCCAGTAGCAGCCCTGATCGTCCATCCAAAGATAGCCCCGGCTGGAGTGGTGGATGCCGTCTACCGTGTGATGAAGTCCGTATTCCCGGTCTCGGAGGGCAGGCACACAGGCAATGGTATACATTCCGCTTTTTCTCAGCCAGCTGATAAATTCGTCCATTTCCTTTGTATCGATGGCGCTGCTGCGGGTCTCGCTGACAGTGGAGGAATAGTAAAAGCCGCCACGGATATTTTTCACATTCACCATAATTGCCGTTCCTGCAGGAAGTGCTTGAATGTCCGCCTTTACTTGGGCGATGCTGTCTGCAAGGGCGGTATCCTCCACATAGTAGCCGATCAGGGGGCCAAGCTCTGTGGAAGCCACAACGCCGGTGTCATTGTAGCTGACAACAACTGTTTCCCCCGGCTCCGGCTGGATCGCCGGTTCGCCGGAAGCCACATTTTCAGACAGGGAAAAATCAATCTTCGCACCCTCCTGGGTGTAGATCACATAGCGGCTGAGCCAAAACACCCAGCCTGCCCAGATCAGTGCGCCCACAAGCAGCAGCACCAGCAAGGCGATTGCCAGTCGACCCAGAGCCATCCGGGTGTGGTAGGGTATGGTCATAGTGTGCTCCTTCCGGCGCGGATGCAGCGCCATTCTTCTTTCTGGTAAATTTCTTTTGCCTGCAGACCTGCCTGCTTCAGGGCAGACAGCACATCCGGAAGTCTTGCATCCAAAATACCGGACAAAATCAGCTTACTGCTCCCGTCCAAAAACCGGGGCAGCACCGGGGCAAGCCCAATGATCACATCCGCAACGATGTTCACAAGGACCACATCGTAGCGGTTTTGCATCAGGGCTTCCATCAGCTTTTTGTCTGCGGTCACATTGCCGGTCAGCGCCGTAAATTCCGGACTTCCAAAGCCGTTGTAGGCGGCGTTTTCCCGGGCGATATCTTCTGCCTTGGGGTCAATATCCACGCCCACGGCTGTTTTTGCCCCCAGCCGCAGGGCGGCAATGGAGAGAATTCCGCTGCCGCTGCCTAAGTCCAGACAGCTTGCACCGGGGAATATGGATGCTTCCATCGCCTCCAGCACCATCTGGGTGGAGGGATGGGCACCTGTGCCGAAGGTCAGACCCGGGTCTAAGATCACAGGCAGGCGACCTTCTGTGTCCGTATCTGCCAGCCAGTAAGGCAGCACCACCAGCCGGCTGCCTACCGGTTGCGGGGGATAGTTTTCCTTCCAGCTATCCTCCCAGTTGGTTTCCGCCAAAAGGGAAGTGTGCATCTGCAAAGCGCCCAGCCGGTCACCGGCTGTTGCCCGCAGCTTCGCAAGCAGCGCTTCCAGCCGGGAAAGACCGGCACTGTCTGCTTCTTCCAAATATAATTTAATATGGGAAAGACCCTGAAGCTGGGCTTGCAGGCTCTCGTCAATATAATCCCAGTAAGCCCGGTTTTCGTCTAAAAAGCTTTCAAATTCTGCCTGATCTTCCAGTACCAGATCGGCAAATCCGCCGGCGGTCAGGGCGGCAGCAACCTCTTCGATGCCGCCGGAGGCAGTATCGATGGTAATTTCAAGCCACATAGGGTAATCCTCCTGATTCAGGATATTCCTATTTTATCGCAAAGTGCCCCGGATAGCAACCACTTCATTAAAATTTTCACACAGCACTTCCTATTTTGGGAAACAACCTTCTGTTGCAACGATTGTAGGGCGGTGGCTTGCTACCGCCGTCTGATGTTTTGGGGTTCGATGCCCCAAAACATCGGCAGTATTACAACTTGAAGGTGCAGTAGCGGCGGGAGCAAGCCCCCGCCCTACAAGCCAAGCCATCGTACCTCCACGTCTTTGCGAGGAGCGAAGCGACGCGGCAAACCGCATCCTAAAAAATTTGCAATGACAGAGCATTTTCACAAGGAGAACGGATTGCCACGACCAGTGTGCGCACTGGTCTCGCAATGACGTGCTGATTTGATGGCTTGTATGTACCTTCATAACAATGACACGAAATAATTGTCAATTTCAGTAAGCAGGCACATTCCTTTTTGTTTAAAAATTTATACAGCTCTTCCTATTTTGGGAAAACTGATATATAATAAGAAAAATGATTTTCATTTAGGAGATTGTATGATCCAAATTTTTGAACTACAACCCGGTGTGGTGCTGCGGTGCTGTCCGGATAACCGATTTAAACAGGGCTGCCTGAGTGTGCAGTTTTTAAAAACGATGTGCCGGGAGGAAGCGTCCCTCAATGCCCTGATCCCCGCACTGCTGCTGCGGGGTACGGAAAGCTGCCCCGATCTGCGGGCGATCACCCGTCGGCTGGACGATCTATATGGCGCGGCGGTGGGCACACAGGTGCGCCGGGTGGGCGATTACCAGACCACCGGTCTGTATTGCAGCTTTATAGAGGATGCCTATGCCCTGCCCGGAGATCAGGTCTTAGCGCCTATGGTGGAATTTCTGGAAGAGCTGCTGTTCCATCCCACACTGGAAAATGGAATATTCCGGGCAGATTTCGTGGAAAGCGAAAAGCGCAATCTGATCCTTGCGATCGAAGCCCAGCGAAACGACAAGCGGGTCTATGCCAGCGGCCGTCTGCTGGAGCTGATGTGCAGCCGGGACACCTTCGGCATCCCCCGCCTGGGCACAAAGGAAAAGGTGGCGGAAATTACCCCCCAAAAGGCCTATGACCATTACCGGAAGGTGATGAAGGAGAGTCCTGTGGAGATCTTCTATGTGGGTTCTGCACAGCCGGCGCAGGTGGCAGACCTGCTAAGACCCCTGTTTGCCAAGGTGGAAAGAAATTATGTAAACCTACCACCCCAGACCGGATTTACAGATCCCCCCACCGGAAGCCACACCGAGGAAATGGATGTGGCCCAGGGGCGGCTGGGAATGGCGTTTGTGACCGATATTACTTTGCGCTCTGACCGTTTTGCGGCAATGCAGGTTGCCAATGTGCTGTTCGGCGGCGGTATGACCAGCAAGCTGTTTTTGCAGATCCGGGAGCAGCAGTCCCTGTGCTATGACATCGGCTCTGCCTTTCAGGGCAGCAAGGGCATTGTGACCGTGACCGCGGGCATTGATTTTGACAAGGAAGCTGCAGTAAAAAAGCAGGTTCTGGAGCTGCTGGAGCAGTGCGCCAATTGCGAATTTACCGGGGAGGAGCTGACTGCGGCAAAGCAGGCGCTGATCAGCCAGCTGCAGGGTGTCCACGATTCCCCCGGCTCTATCGAAGGCTACTATATGTCCGGCATCCTGAGCGGAATGGACAAGACCCCCGCAGAGTATATCCGGGCAGTAGAGGAAGTCACTGCTGAAGCAGTGGCGCAGGCAGCAAAGACCCTTAGCCTGCACACAGAATATTTCTTAAAGGGGGTGCGGTAATGGAAGTACGCAGCTACCCTGAATTGAAAGAAAAAGTGTTGTGGGAGGTGCTTCCCAACGGACTGACCGTTGCCATTGTCCTCCGTCCGGGCTTTACCCGGAAGCTGTGCTATTTTGCAACGGATTTCGGCTCGATCCACACAGAATTTTCTATAGACGGAAAGACCTATACCGTTCCGGCGGGCATTGCCCACTATTTGGAGCATAAGCTCTTTGATATGCCGGGGCGGGATGTTTCCGCAGAATTTGCAGCCCTGGGCGCGTCAGTTAACGCCTTCACCAGCTACGATATGACCGCCTACCATTTTACCTGCACGGAGCATTTTGAGGATACCCTCCGGCTGCTGCTGGAATTTGTTTCCACCCCCTATTTTACCGCCGAGAGCGTGGAAAAGGAGCAGGGGATCATCGGTCAGGAGATCGGAATGAATACAGATGCTCCGGATACCCAGATCTTTGAGCGGCTGATGCAGGCAATGTACCGGGTGCATCCGGTAAAAGAACCGATTTTGGGAACGGTTGAGAGTATTTCTGAAATCACACCGGAAGCCCTTCATTTATGCCATCGGGCATTTTACAGAGCGGACAATATGCTTTTGTGCGTGATGGGAGATGTAGACCCCCGGCAGGTACGGGACATTGCGCTGCAGGTGGTTGCCGGCGCACCGGATGAGAAGGTGGTAGCCACCCGGGCGTGGCAGGAAACAATGACCTGCCCGGAAGGCTTCACAAGCTGCGCTATGGAAGTGGCAATGCCCACCTTCCAGCTTGGCTTTAAGTGTGAGCCCTTGCAGCGGGGAGAAGAAGCCGTCCGTCGGGAGATCCTTGGAGAGCTGGCGGCAGAAGCCCTGTTCGGAGAAGCCTCCCGGCTGTATTTAAGCCTTTATGAAAAGGGCCTGATCGACGCCTCCTTCGGTGGCGGCTTTGATACGGTGGAGGGTATGGCAATGCTTACCGCCTCCGGTGACAGCGACGATCCGATGCAGGTGCGGGATGCCATTTTGCAGGAGACTTCCCGGCTAATAAAGGAAGGGATCGGCCAAGAGGATCTGCTGCGGATGAAGCGCAGCGCCCTGGGCAGAAGAATTCGCGGTCTTGACAGCTTTGACTCTGTTTGCTTCCGGATCTGCGCCTATTATTTCTCCGGCTATGACTATTTCCAATTCCCGGCGCTGTATAGGGATATCACACAGCAGGAAATTCTGGACTTTTTGAAAGAAACTGTAAAAACGGACCGAATGAGCCTGTCGGTCATTTATCCCAAAGAGGAGGAAGCATAATGAAATATTCTGCCATTTCCTTTCCCGGATTAGGGATTGAATTTAATCCGCCAAGGGGTATCGATATCGGTCCAATGACCATCTACTTTTACGGCATTATTATTGCCGCAGGCTTGCTGCTGGCGGTGCTTTATGCCCTGAAAAGGAGTCAGCAGTTCGGCCTGAAGCAGGATGACATTATTGACGGTGTGCTGTGGATCGTACCCTTTGCGATCATCTGCGCCCGTGCCTATTACTGCATTTTCTCTTGGGACAGCTATAAAAACGATCCCATTTCCGTGTTGTATATCTGGAAGGGCGGCATTGCCATCTACGGCGGCGTGATCGGCGCGGCGCTGGGCGTGGTGCTGCATTGCAGGATCAAAAAAATGAGCCTTTGCGCCACACTGGATCTGGTGGCACTGGGCTTTCTCATCGGTCAGTCCATCGGCCGCTGGGGCAACTTCTTTAACCGGGAGGCCTTCGGCGCACCAACGGAAGCCTTTTTGCGGATGGGCCTTTATAATGTTGCTTCCGGGGAGTTTGAATACTATCATCCCACATTTTTATATGAGTCGCTGTGGAATGCTGCCGGCTTTGTGCTGCTGCACTTCCTATCCAAAAAGCGGCAATATGACGGACAGATCGCCCTGGGCTATGTTGCCTGGTACGGCTTGGGCCGCACCTTTATTGAAGGCTTGCGGATGGACAGCCTGTACTGGGGCGATTTCCGGGTCAGCCAGCTTTTGGCGGCAGTTAGTTGCGCCGCAGCGGTAGGGGTGCTGATTTTCCAGGCATTTCGCCTCCACAAAAAAGAAGATCTGTTTGTAAATAAGATTACAACACAGGAAAATGAGTAAAAAAGAAGTGCTGGATACTTTGCATCCGGCACTTCCCCATAACTGGAGGGGTGTGTATGAAGCTATACATAAAGCAAAAGGTGTTTTCCTGGGGGGATAAGTTCACCGTCAAGGATGCAGCAGGACAGGACCGCTACTATGTAGAAGGAGAGATATTCACCTTTGGCAAGAAGCTCCACGTGTACGATATGAGTGGCCGTGAGGTTGCCTTTATCAAACAG
>JAZQDL010000031.1:0-2385 GCA_045546835.1 Faecousia sp. | reverse complement strand
CTCAGCGCACCGGCACAGCACACAGGGTTTCCGCCAAAGGTAGAGCCGTGGTCGCCGGGCTGCAGCACATCCTGCACCTTTTCACTCAGGAGCGTTGCGCCGATTGGCAGTCCCCCGCCCAGACCCTTAGCCGTGGAAACGATATCAGGCTGGATTCCGTAATTCACATAAGCATAGAGTGCGCCGCAGCGGCCATTGCCGGTCTGCACCTCGTCGATCATCAAAGGAACATCCAGTTCCCTGCAAAGATCAGCGGCTGTGCTCATAAATTCTTTGGAA
Source organism: Faecousia sp. (assembly GCA_045546835.1). Classification (GTDB taxonomy): domain Bacteria; phylum Bacillota; class Clostridia; order Oscillospirales; family Oscillospiraceae; genus Faecousia. The sequence goes on along the minus strand of JAZQDL010000031.1, from coordinate 2,106 downwards.
ACCGGAAGCACGCCGCCCTCGCCCTGGACACATTCCATCAGGATACCGGCGATCTTACCCTGCCGCAGGGTAGTTTCCAGGGAAGAAATATCATTTGCTTCAATATGCACAAAACCGGGTGTCAGGGGCTGGAACAGCTCGTGGTAGTGTTCCTGACCGGTAGCTGCCAGAGTCGTCAGGGTTCTACCGTGGAAGCTGTTTTCCAGAGTAACGATGGTATAACAGTCACTACCCTTCTTCTGGGCAGAATATTTCCGGGCAACCTTAATGGCGCATTCGTTGGCTTCTGCACCGGAATTGGAAAAGAACACCTTTTTCATTCCGGTCTTTTCGCACAGTGCTTTTGCCAGCAGAACACAGGGGCTTGTAAAATACAGATTAGAGGTATGCTGCAGTGTATTGAGCTGCTTTGTCACTGCCTCTATCCAAACATCGTCCGCTGTTCCGAAGCTGGAGACCGCAATGCCGGAGCCCATATCAATATATTCCTTGCCATCTGCCCCTTGCAACAAGCTTCCTTTACCGGATACCAATTCCACAGGGAATCTGCCGTATGTACCGGCAATATACTGTTTATCCAGAGAAAATATATCGTTCATCATCTTAGCCTTTCGTCACCATTGTACCGGCACCTTCGTTTGTCAGCAGCTCCATCAGGATGGAATGGGGAATTCTGCCGTCCATAATGACAACATTTTCCACGCCGTGTTCCAGCGCCTCAATACAGCAATCCACCTTGGGGATCATTCCACCGGAAATAACGCCCTCATCATAGAGCTTTTTTGCATCATTGACGGTTATGTGCGGGATCAAAGTGGATGCATCGTCCTTATCCCGAAGAATGCCTGCGATGTCCGTCATCATAATCATCCGCTCAGCACCCAGCGCACCGGCAATATAAGCTGCGGCAGTATCGCCGTTGATGTTATACACATTTCCCTGCCGGTCACTTGCCACCGTAGAAATAACAGGAATATAATTCTTTTCCAAAAGGTCTGTAATAGGCTGGGTGCGGATCTTAGTGATCTGCCCCACAAAGCCGAGGGCTTCATTTTTCATAGTTGCTTCAATGATGCCGCCGTCAATGCCGGAAAGGCCAACTGCGTGACCGCCCTTCATCTGGATCAGGTTTACTAAGGTCTTATTGACCTTGCCTGCCAAAACCATTTGAACAATATCCACAGTTTCCTGATCCGTTACCCGAAGTCCATCCACAAAGACAGCCTTCTTGCCCAGCTTTTCCATCGTTTCGCTGATCTCCGGTCCGCCGCCGTGTACCAGCACAACCTTCACACCAATCAGCCAAAGCAGGGCGATGTCCTCCATCACCTGCTGCTTCAGCTGGGGGTTAATCATTGCGTTACCACCGTATTTGATCACAACAATCTTGCCGCTATATTTTTTGATATAAGGCAGCGCCGCGGTCAGCACCTCCGCCCGCTGGGCATTGGAAAAATTGGTTTCCATTCTATCTACTCCTTAGGTTCTGTAGTCTCCGTTGATCTTCACATAGTCATAGGTCAGGTCACAGCCCCAGGCACTGGCGCTGTAAGGACCGTCGCCCACAGACACTAAAATTTCAATTTCATCCTCCAGCAGGACTTCCTTTGCCTTTTCTTCGCTGAAGGGAACGCCTGCTCCACTTTTACAAACCGGCACGATACCTTTGGCAGACTTAAATGCAACATCAATTTTGTTCACATCCACATCTGCACCGCTGTAGCCAATGGCGCACAGTACGCGACCCCAATTGGCATCCGCGCCAAACATTGCCGCCTTCAGAAGGCTGGAACAAATGACGCTCTTTGCGCTTTTCTTTGCGGCCTCTTCCGTATCTGCGCCTGTGACCTTGCATTCAAGCAGCTTTGTTGCGCCCTCGCCGTCACCGGCGATCATCCGGCAAAGGGTCACATTGACGGTGTTCAGAGCCTGCATAAAGATATCAAAATCCTCACCCTCTGCGGTGATCTGCGGATTTTCTGCCATACCGTTGGCAAGAACGGTTACCATATCGTTGGTGGAGGTGTCGCCATCGATGCTGAGCATATTAAAGGTTGCAGCAATATCAGAAGACAGCGCTTTTTGGAGCATCGGTGCGCTGATGGC
>JAZQDL010000030.1:0-7547 GCA_045546835.1 Faecousia sp. | reverse complement strand
TATCATCCTTTCTTCCTTCCAATCTATGCCCCCAGACACAGATCGTTCATAAAAATCATTTGCACAAATTTCTGTTTATCGGATAGTTCGTAGGGGACGCCGCCCTCGGCGTCCCGTCAGAAGATCCGACCTCGATGGGCGGATTTTCTGTAGTTTGTCAACATTTCTGGGGTTTAGGGGCATCGAACCCCCAAACCCCAGACGGGACGCCGGGGGGGGCGGGAGGGGGGAGGGCGAGCCCTACGTCCCCTACGAACTATCCGATAAACAGAAATTTGTGCAAATGATTTTTATGAACGATCTGTGTCTGGGGGCATAGATTGGAAGGAAGAAAGGATGATATTATGAGCTACGATCCCAAAAAAGCCGCGGCCGTCTGGCAGCGGGTACAGGCGCAGACACAAGCTGTGCCGGACCAGGCTACCCTTTTAACCCTGATCTCACAGGAGCAGGAGGACGCCGTCACCTATTTGCATCTTTCCCGGCAATTTACTGGCAAGGAAAGCGCCACTCTGCGGCAGATCGCCTATCAGGAGCAATCCCACGCAGCCTGTCTTCGGGGGATCTATTCCCTGCTTACCGGCAAAAAACCGACACTGCACACCCCGCCTGCGCCCCGGGAAAACCGGCAGGTTTTGCTCCGCCGCTGCTATGGCAGAGAAATGCAAAGCCTTTCCCAGTACAAGGCGCGGGCAAACGACCCGGAGCATGGACATATTTTTTCTCGCCTTGCCGCCCAGGAGCAGGAGCATTGCCATACGCTGCTGAATATTTTAGGCAACCTGAAAGAGAATTGACAATTATTCAGTATTTTAAAAGCGGGCGGCAGATTGCCGCCCCTACATTGCATTCTGCATTTTGCATTTATAAAAAGGAGGGCGAACGCCCTCCTTTTTATACAGTCGCCTTGCGGCGTTTTTTTAGTTTGTAGAGCTCCTCTGTTGCAAGTCTTGTCTTCGCCACCACATCCCCGTTTCCTCTGGGGAAGCAGTAATACAGGGCATCCTTGTTGCCAATACAGATCACATCCCCGATTTCGTACCAGTAATAGTCGCAATTGAGGGTATAGCTGGTAAGAGGTCCTTGGGAATAATCCAGCTTTCCGTGACAGCCGGTAAGGTGGAAGCCGTTTTCATCGTGGATAAGCGTTCCCGTGCCCACCTGATACAGTGCCTTGTAATCCACCAGCATCGCAATATCCACCTTGATCTCCAGGCGGTATGTGCCGTTTTCCAAGTCGCTACGGACCTGCCCCCGCTCCCAGGCATACCAGTTGGGAACATGGGTAAATGCCGCCTGTCCGTCCTGGGCTTCCAGATAGCCGGTTTCCGTCAGCGCATAGACTTTTCCGCAATTACGGCAGGTGAGCTTTGTGCCCTTGCCTTCCATTTTCCCCTCTTTGCCGCAGTGGGGACAGCGGTACAGCACCCGGTTTAGACCGTCTGCCCGGAAGGGCTCGTCGATCACCACATTATTTTGCTGCTGCCATAAGAAATTGTCAAAGCTGAAGGCATCTTCCAATGCTGCATCCAGCTGGGCAACGGACATCTGCCGGATGTCCTCCCGGCTGAGTAGATACCTTACATCCGCCCGGACATTGACCTTCCGCTTTTGCAGGCAGTTATACAGGGGATCTCTTGCAAATGCGCCCTGGGTGATCACCGTCACCACCGGCACATCCAGTTTTTTCAGCAGGATGCCCATTTTCCGGGGCAGAGGGGTCGCTTTGCCGTCAAAGGAGTAGCCAGCCTCCGGGAACATCAGAACGCTGGTCTTTTTCTTTTTCAGCAGATGCTCCATATCTTTAATCAGGGTCACATCGCTGACAAATTTCTGGGTGGGAATGCAACCCAGCAGCCGCATAAGCCACGCCTTGCCCACAAAGCCGTCTGTGGTGCAGACGATGCCGTATCGCCGGGGAAAGAAGATCTTCGATGCGATCTTCAGGTCCAGAAAACAGGAATGGTTCATTAAAATCAGGCAAGGTTCTCTTTTGCCCAATTTCTCCATCCCGTGCTTTTCGAATGTAAATTTAGTAGGTAGTAGGTCAAATATGGAGAGCACCCGAACCACCAGCTGCAAAAGCCCCATAGGCCGCAGGGGCTTTCTGTGCTTCGGTCTTTCCAGCGCCATAACTGTGCCATAAGAAAGATGCTTTGTCTTTATCTTCATAGCCGTTACCTGTTCCCCTCTTTTTCTACTACATATTGTATCATAGGGCGTACAGAAACACAAGATAAAATAAACGCAAGCGTTATAAAATATAATGGTTGTTTGTTATAAACCTGTCAAATTTCAGTTTGACGAACTGTTGTGTCGTAGGGCGGGGGGGCTTGCTCCCGCTGCTAAAAAGCTCAGTTATCGACAGCGGGGGCAAGCCCCCGCCCTACAATAGCCAACTAATAAACAGAAATTTGACAAAAAGAAAAGTGCGTTGCAGTTCGAATCTGCAACGCAACCTTTATCAGTATGTTAATTCTATTTCTTCCCGGGTGAGGGCTTTGATCTGCAGATCGTAGCCCAGATCCTGCAAAAGGGCTTCATAAATACCGGTTCGGATCGCCATATTCCCAAACCCTCTCGTATGCTGTGAATAGATCAAGGAAATTCCGTGGGGAATGTCCACACACAAAAGCATACCTGCCGAGCCGCCCCACCCAAAGTCCGCCCGGGCAGAGCCCGGCTTTGCGGTGCGCACACCCAGGCCGTAATAATACTTTTCCCTTTGGGGAAAGCTTTCCAGCTGCCGGGGTGTCAGCCAGTTTCGGCTAAGCATATCCACCGTTTCCTTTTTGAGAATTTGATAAGTACGCAGTGCTTCTGCGAATTTCATTTGATCGTCGACAGTGCTTACCATACCTGCGCCTCCGCTGGCGTGCTGAGAGCCAAAACGAAACTCATTTTGCATATCAAATTCGGCTTTTCCGTCCCGGAAGAAATACTGCTTTGTTATTGTTTCATATTCCTCCATAGGTATCAGAAAATCAGACTGGGTCATTCCCAGAGGATCAAAAATATTCTCTTTTACATAAACCTCAAATTTCTTTCCGGACACAACCTCCACCAGTGCCGCCAGCACATCGTGGGCAAGGCTATACTTATAATCTGTTCCGGGCTCGTAAAGCAGCGGCTCCTTTGCCAAATACCGTGCCACCTCCCGGGTGGGGCAGCGTCCGTCCGTATCCCGGCGCAGCTGATCCAGCCACTGACCCCCAAGGGAATAGCTAAGGCCTGCGGTCATTGAAAATAAATGCCAGATCTTAATGGGATTCTTGGCAGGAACGATGCCATTTTCTGTCTGCACAGTCATTTCCTTATATTCCGGCATATATGTAGAAAGCTCGTCCTCTAAGTCAAACAGTCCCTTTTCCCACAACTGCAAAGCAGCCACAACGGTAATGGGCTTGGAGTTGGAATACGCATTGACACGCTCATCGCCCCGGACCGGGAGCTTGTTTTCCAGGTCTGCGTAGCCGTCCATATAGCGCAGCAGCTCCTTGCCATCCTTATAAACAGCCAGGTCGAAAAAGGGCAGCCCTTTTTTCAGATAATCCTGTAAAATCGCCTTTACTCTTTCAAACATATCTATTCTCCTATTCTCTTGGCGACCACCGCCAGGCGGCCATTGTTTAATGTATACTCACAGGTGGACAGGGTGATCAGCTTGTCCCCATACGCCGCGGTCACCCCGGTATCGTAAAAGGCAAGCTCCTTGCATTTTGCTACAAATTCGTCAAATTCCGCTTCACTGCCCGCATTCACAAAGCTGTGGTAGGGGTAGCCCTGATCCAAATTGGCAGAGGTCTTGAACACCGCTATGATCTCATAGGTGTGGCGCTCTGTCAAGGTGTCGAACTGAATATACCGGTGACTTTCCCAGAAGCTTTTCCGGGTGTAGCCGTTCAGGGCGTTGAACATAATCGCGCCACCCCGGGTGTTATGTCCGTAGATCGTGATATTATCGGAGGGGCTTTCGATATCGCTTTCTGCCCGGGCGTACAGGCAGCCGCCCTTGCTGGAATTTTTATAAAAATCCCGGTACAGGTAATAATCCGGCTCATAGGGGGACTGCATCACCGGATAATCGATATTCGTCCCTTCGATCCGCAGCCAGCCCACCAGATCATTATTGAGGGCATAAAGCGCCTCATGCTCCGGCAAAATTCCAACCGCTTCTTCTGTGGGATCCGTGCCCTCGGTGGGAAATGTTTCCGGTTGGGGTTCCCCTTCTGTTGGCTGGGGACGGGCCTGCTCCACCAGCGTTGCCAGTTGCGAGTAGGTTTCCTTGTTTTCCCGGATACTTAAGTAGTGCCGCAAAAGGAAAATGCCGCTGGTAAAAAAAACAGCGGCAAAAACCACGATCAGCAAATTATTCAGCCATCGCTTCATAGCCGATCACTCCGTTCGTTTTTCGATATTATACCTCTTTTTTAAGACTTTGTAAAGCCTTCTGCTTGATGAATTGCCACTGCACCGTCTGCCACCGCAGTGACTACCTGACGCAACTGCTTTGTGCGCACATCTCCCACCGCAAACACGCCGGGAATGCTGGTCTGGGTGCTTTCATCGGCAACGATATAGCCGCCCTCGTCCCGCGCCAGCTGTGTAAACAGCTCCGTTGCCGGCTTTCTGCCGATGCTCACAAACACGCCGTCGCAAGGGATTTCCAGCTTCTCCCCGGTTTGGACATTTCCCACGCGAACGCCGGTGACCTTTTGCGCATACAAAATTTCTTCCACTGCACTGTTCCAGATAAACTGCACATTGGGGGCATTCATCAGGGGCTCGTGATAAACCTTTGTTGCCCGCAGGGTGTCCCGCCGGTGGACAAGGATGACCTTTTTTGCCACCCGACTCAGAAGCATTGCATCTGCCGCCGCAGAATTGCCGCCTCCCACCACTACCACGGTCTTGTCCTTATAGAACATTCCGTCGCAGGCGGCGCAGTAATGAACGCCCCGGCTTGCCATTTCCGTTTCCCCGGGAATGCCCAGCTGACTGGGGTTTGCACCGGTGGCGATCACCACGGCTTTGCCGTAAAATGTTCCCTCGCTAGTGTGGAGGGCCTTGGGGTTTGCCAGAAGATCCGCCATTATAACTTGTGCATATTCCGTCACCGCCCCAAACCGCTCTGCCTGTGCCTGCATTTTTTCTGCAAGCTCGAAACCGTCGATCCCCTCCGGAAAGCCGGGGTAATTGTCAATTTGGTGGGTCAGCGCCATTTGCCCGCCGGCAGACAGCTGCTCCAGAACCACAGCCCTGAGGCCCGCTCTGGCGGCATAGAGGGCGGCAGTGTAACCGCCCGGACCACCGCCGATGATGACTAAATCATATAGCTTTTCCATAACGCGCTCCTATCTTCTGTTTGCATCCATAAATTTCAGTTTGACTGTCGGCTTCATGAAACGCACGTCATTGCGAACTAGTGCGCACTACTTCAGTGGCAATCCGTTCCCCTAACGAAAAAGCTCTGTTATTGTAACATTTGGGGGACATGCGGTTTGCCACGGGCGTAAACGCCCTCGCAAAGACGTGGAGGTACGATGGCTGGATGCATCGTTTGTAACTGTTCATCAAACTGAAATTTGTAGCATTATAAGGTTATGCCTGGGAATTTGCAATAAAGTCATCAATAGCAGCCTTGGATGCCGGTGCTACAACGGAATTGACTGCCTGTCCGTTCTTAAAAAACATCAAGGTAGGAATCACTTCGATTCTGTATGCCTGCGCAAGACCCGGCGCTTCGTCAATGTTCACCTTGACTACCGCGATATCGTCTGCGTGCTCGTCGGCGATCCGGTCATAAGCCGGGGCGATCCGGCGGCAGTAGCCACACCAGGGTGCCCAGAAATCCACCAAAACAGATTTTCCTTCCTTCAAAAGTTCCTGAAATTGCTTTTCATTTACATTGACTGCTGCCATAATCTTGCACTCCTTTTCTTTTTATTACAGTATTCCCTGTAAGTATCCATATAAATCCAAGCTTTATGTTTATATTAGCATTAAATTCCGATTTTTTGGTAAAAAGCACTATCCACCCTATGTGTGGATAGTGCTTTTTGAAAACAGCTTAGTTCTTGTTGTCACAAAGCATCAGAATGCCGCCGATAGTATTTACAAACAGCAGTGTGCAGATCTTAAAGCCGATGCTCACAGGCTGACCTGTCTTCAGCTTATTGCAATAAGAAATGGTCATCGGCAGACACCAGGCCAGAGGAATGAGGTATAGACCCATAACAACGGTGCTGATAATCATCAGGATCTTTGCTGCAGTCGCCAGGCCGGACACCTGAGGTGCAGGTGCATAAGCCTGCTGGGGTGCATAGCCCTGGGGCGGTACGTAACCCTGCTGAGGAGGTGCATAGCCCTGCTGGGGAGGTGCATAGCCCTGAGGGGGTGCGTAGTTCTGCTGAACGGGTGCCTGACCCTGTGCAGTGCCGCACTGGTTGCAAACATAAGCTTCATCGGGTAACTGTGTGCCGCAATTTGTACAATATTTCATACTCTAACACCTCTTATAAAGTTTTTGTGTTGCTAAGCTGATTGTAGCATACGAAAAAATACAAGTCAATATTTGTCGAATAATTATTAGCGTAAATTTGAATATTTTTTCAATGATATACGGCTAACGCCGCATGATATATTTGCGTTGCAAATATGATATAATATCCGTTCCGTCATATGCCGAAGGCATATATCATCCACCGAAGGTGGATATCATATCGAAGATATATCACCCGTTCCGTCAGGAACGGATATCATTGTAAAAAACCTCTTTTGTCTTAGTAGACAAAATAGTTTTTTTACATGCGAAAGAGCAGTATAAAGGTGCGTAAAGATAGGTAAGAAAAGCAAAAAGGTGCTTATAATCTCCCGTCTTTATGTTGTAGACAGGTTAAACTCCGCCTGTCGTTGCTACAAAAACCATTGCCGCTGCTAAGTAGCATACAATGTAAACCATAGGTGAAAGTATCGTCCATATCATCCAGCCTTTACGGGGCATACCTTCCAATCGTCTTTTGCGCAGCGCACAAAAATTCAGTATTATTCCAATCAGCATTGCCGGCAGCACAAATAGACCACCTGTAAGATCAAGCGCAAAATACGCCAATGTACGTCCTATAGAACTGTCATAGTTGCTCCGATAAACAAGACAAAGAACAATATCAAGCAAACAAAGAATGCTGTATATGCTCTGTACAATCAGTGAGGAAATTTCGAGCCTTTTGCTCTTCATAACGGCCACCTCCATTAACATTATACCATTACCTATATTGGAAGTAAATATAAAAACCTCTCTTGTCTTGGTAGACAAAAGAGGTTTCTTTCGTGGAGCGGGATACGGGAGTCGAACCCGCCTCTTAGCCTTGGGAAGGCCGCATAATACCGATATACCAATCCCGCATTGTGAGGGTATTATAACAGACCCAAAAGGAAAATTCAAGCACCTTTTGTCGGCAAGATATCGCACACGTAGGGCTCTGGCAGCATTCCCGGATAATGGTTTCCACATCTTTAAACGGTCCGAAAGGCTTTTCTTCCCCAAG
>JAZQDL010000029.1:0-13343 GCA_045546835.1 Faecousia sp. | reverse complement strand
ATGGCTGTATCTTCCAGCACAAGGCCCTTCCAGCCGTTGCCGGGGCTGTCATATGCAACTGCCAGGCCGGCTTCTGTAACCGTGGTGGTCAAGGCCTCATTCTTTTTCTTGGCGTGATAGCCGCTCCAGTCTGCTGCATCCTCTGCATGATTCATATACCAAATAACCAGGTGACCCGCGCAAACATCACACACGTGGTCTTTATCAGCATCCACATGGCCGCCAAGCTCGCCTTCGGTAGCGCCGCAAACAGCGCAGGTCTTCAGCTTGATGCAGGTTGCATCATTCCAAGTGTGATCGACAGGATCGCCTTCGACAGCGCCGCAGACAGAGCAAGTCTTGGGCTTGGTACAGGTTGCATCGTTCCAAGTGTGGTCCGTGCAAAGATTGGTTTCACAGACGTCGCACTTATAGTCCCCGTTGGCATCCGCATGGCCGCCAAGCTCGCCTTCGGTTGCGCCGCAAACGGAGCAGGTCTTGGGGTTCATGCAGGTTGCATCGACCCAGCTGTGACCGAGAGACTCCCCTTCGGTCTCGCCACAAGCAGAACAAGTCCTGGGTTTGGTACAGGTTGCATCACTCCAGTTGTGGCCGAGGGGCTCCCCTTCGATGGCGCCGCAAACAGAACAGGTCTTGGGCTTGGTGCAGGTTGCATCGCTCCAGTTGTGACCGATGGGCTCGCCGTCGGTAGCGCCGCAAGCGGAGCAAGTTCTGGGTTTGGTGCAGGTTGCTGCACGCCAGGCGTGACCTTCCGTCTGACAATCGTGCGCCCCGGCGGCCGTCTCCAGTTCAATGGACTTGTAGGTAACAGTGCCGGTGACCTTATTCTTTGTAACAGTAACAATGGTCAGACCCTTCAGCTCCGTACCATCAGCAAAGTACTTGAGCGTAGACAGGTCGAAGGTAACGGTAACGCTGCCGTCTGCATTGTTCGTCTGTGTCCATGCATCGAGTTTACCGTCTGTAATATCAGCAACACTCACATCAACATAACAATCTGCAGTTCCGTTAGCGGTCAGATTGCCGCCCAAATCGGTCAGGATATGGATACGGTAGTTGGTGATCTCCATATCAGCGCTGTAAGTAAAGGTCAGCTTACCGGTCAGCTTACTAATGTCGATGGCTGTATCTTCCAGCACAAGGCCCTTCCAGCCGTTGCCGGGGCTGTCATATGCAACTGCCAGGCCGGCTTCTGTGACTGTAACAGTCAGGGCCTCATTCTTCTTCTTGGCATGGTAGCCGCTCCAGTCTGCGGCATCTTTTCCGTTGCTCATATCCCATTTATTCAGAGCAAACTCACGAACACCGCAAACAGAGCAAACGCCGTCGATGAAGTTATGGCCGTTGGCCTCACCCTGGGTAACGCCGCAGACAGAGCAGACTTTCGGAGTAAGACAGGTTGCATCATTCCAGGCGTGGTTCGTGCAAAGGTTGGCCTCACAAAGGTCGCACTTATGGTCTCCGTTGTCATCCGCATGGCTGCCAGGCTCGCCTTCGGTGGCACCGCAGGCGGAGCAGGTCTTGGGATTGGTGCAGGTTGCATCGACCCAGGTATGACCGAGAGGATCACCTTCGGTAGCGCCGCAAACGGAGCAGGTCTTGGGATTGGTGCAGGTTGCGTCAAGCCAGGTGTGACCGAGGGGCTCTCCTTCGGTAGCGCCACAGGCGGAGCAGGTCTTGGGCTTGATGCAGGTCGCATCGCGCCAGATATGACCGTCAGCCTGACAGTCGTGCGCCCCGCCGGTTGCTTCCAGTTCAATAGACTTGTAGGTAACGGTACCGGTGACCTTGTTCGCCGTGACGGTAACGATGGTCAGGCCCTTCAGCTCCGTACCATTTCTAAAGTAACCCATGGTAGACAGATCAAATGTAACGGTAACGCTGCCGTCTGCATTGGTCGTCTGTGTCCAGGCATCGAGTTTGCCGGCGGTAATATCGGCAATGCTCACAGCAACATAGCAGTCTGCAGTTCCGTTAGCGGTCAGATTGCCGCCCAAATCGGTGACGATATGGATGCGGTAACTGGTAATATCCATATCGGAACTGTAGGTAAAGGTCAGCTTGCCGGTCAGCTTGCTGATCTCCAGCGCAGTGTTTTCCAAAACGAGCGCCTTCCAGCCATTGCCGGGGCTGTCATATGCAACTTCCAGACCGGCTTCTGTAACCGTGGTGGTCAGGGCTTCGTTCTTCTTCTTGGAATGATAACCGCTCCAGTTTGCAGCATCCTTTTCGTAGCTCATATTCCATTTGTTCTGGACAAATTCGGGAACGCCGCAAACCGAGCAAACGCCGTCTGTGAAGCTATGGCCCTTGGCCTCACCCTGGGTAATACCACAGACAGAGCAAGTCTTGGGCTTGGTGCAGGTTGCATCGCTCCAGTTGTGCTCGGCGGGCTTACCTTCGGTAGCGCCGCAAACGGAGCAGGTCTTGGGCTTGGTGCAGGTCGCATCGCGCCAGATGTGACCCTCCGTCTGACAGTCGTGTGCCCCGCCGGTTGTCTCCAGTTCAATGGACTTATAGGTAACAGAACCGGTGATATTATTCTCTGTAACAGTAACGATGGTCAGGCCCTTCAGCTCCGTACCATTTCTAAAGTAACCCATGGTAGACAGGTCGAAGGTAACGGTAACGCTGCCGTCTGCGTTGATCGTCTGTGTCCAGGCATCCAGGCTGCCGGCTGTAATATCGGCAATCTTCGCAGCAACATAGCAGTCTGCCGTTCCGTTGGCGGTCAGATTGCCGCCCAAATCAGTCACGATATGGATGCGGTAACTGGTAATATCCATCTCGGAACTGTAGGTAAATGTCAGCTTACCGGTCAGCTCACTGATGTCAAGGGCAGTGTTTTCCAACACAAGACCCTTCCAGCCGTTGCCGGGGCTGGCATAGGAAACTTTCAGGCCGGCTTCTGTAACTGCAACGGTAAGGGCCTCATTCTTCTTCTTGGCGTGATAGCCGCTCCAGTTTGCTGCATCCTTTTCGTAGCTCATATCCCACTTGTTCTGGACAAATTCGGGAACGCCGCAAACCGAGCAAACGCCGTCAGTATAGCGATGGCCCTTGGCCTCACCCTGGGTAAAACCACAGACAGAGCAGGTCTTAGGCTTGGTGCAGGTCGCGTCCTTCATAAGATGGCCATCGGTCTCGCAGTTGTGCGTATTAACGGCATCAGCCAAAGAAACAGATTTATAGATAACTGTGCCATTGGTGGTGCCATCAACCGTAACAAAACTCAAGCCCTGCAGCTCCGTACCGGTGTTCCAGTATTCCAGCTTGGTCAGGTCATAATAAACGGTAATGGTACCATCAGAATTGGGCGTCACTGTCCAACCTTCTGCCAGTTCTGTTGCGCTGGTAACTGCATAGTAGCAGGAAACATCGTCGCGACCGCTGTTCTTGTAGAGGTCGCCACCCTTATCGGTCAGAATGTAAAGGCGGTAGTTGGTAGGCTGCATACCGGAAATATCGATCGTTGCAGAGAAAATACCACTGCACTTAGAAATGTCGATCTTTGCCGTATTCAGAACCATGCCACGCCATTTATTGGTATTACCATAGATATACTGGGTACCGTTGGCATCAATGGTGGTTTTAACGCTGTTGGTATCAACACCGGCACTCATTACGCCGAACCAGTCTGTGGAATCTTCTTCCTTGGTCATATCCCACTCGTTCTTGGTAACATATTCAATCTCATGGGGATCGATAAACTCTTCCTGATCCAGCAGCTCAATGGACTTGACCGAAATAACATCCATCACCGGGGTGGCTTTGCGCTGCACAATGGAGATGGCCATGCCCTTGACGACCGCATCCTCGGACCAAACTTTCAGCTTATGGATCTTAAACTGGACACGGATCCAGCCGTCTTCCATATGGTCAACCTGAATCAAGTTTTTGCTTCCGGCGTCGGTACGGAGCGACCAGTCCTCACTACCGGAACCGTAACCGTAGATCATGCCGCCATTGCTGGTAAGCACACTAATGCGGAACTGGTCATTGGGGCTGGTGGCCATATCGATGGGGTAATACTTGGGCTTCAGATAGATGACAACCAGTTTTGCCTTGCTTGCCGATACACTGATGCCTTCGTTGTATATGTACTTCATGCCAAGTCCTGCAGCATTGTTTCCATCGACCACAGGAATATTGTCCAGAGAGTCGGTCAGGGTGAAGCCCCAGGCAGCATAACCGTCCTCAGTGGTCTGGTAGACCATATCTTTAGCCGGAAGGCCGTTGATTTGGTAGTTCCATCCACCCTGTGCGCCGATCCAGGAACCGTGGACACCGGTGGAGAAATCCCACTTGGTATCGGAAACACGGTTGGGCGCACCATCGCCATACATAGCCTTGATGATCACATCCGCATAGATAGGCCGGCTGAAATCAAAGGCGGTCTCTTGGAGCGCATCGCGCCATTCGACAAATTTGAAGCCTTCCTTCACAGGATCTGCAGGCTTCTCAATAATGGTGCCCGCAAAAACTTCCCGCACATCAAAGGGCTGGCCGTTGTCAGCGTTGATCGTAACGGTGTAAACATCCGCCCAAACAGTATACAGCTTGATGTCCGCATTTACGACAAATGCAGCAGGATCGATGATTTCTTCCACATCACCGTCAATGGTGGACCAGCCGACCAATCCCTTGCCTTTTTCTGCCTTAGGCGCTTTCGGCAGGGTCAGCTTTGCGCCGATCTCAACTGTAACGGTTTCATAAACCTTATCGCCGTTATAGAAGGTAACGGTCGCAGTGTTGCCCGTCGGTGTTTCCTGTGGGGTTTCCAGGTTGGCAAAAATCACCACCGCGCAAACGATAATTGCAACCAGCAGGACTGCCAACAATATTTTCCACTTTTTCATAGTCAATTCTCCTTCTTTAATAGAAATAACGGATTTGCTATGTTGGAGATCTTGTTCCGGTCAGAGAATTATTTGATAAATTCGATGGCCGCTATGTAAATGGCATCGCCTTTTAAGGCACCATTTGCATTATAGATACTCAGGGCATTGACCAAACCATTGACCTCTTCGGAAAGGCTGGAATAGAATACCGTCTGGGTATGCCACTGGCCATAGGTTGTAAGACCGTGCGCGTTCTTTTCGGTAGGATAGATCACGCCATCGCGCAAAACACCAAGTTTCAGGATGCCGCCCTCGGCGGTATAGCTGGTATCTGCAAAGTAGGTGATCTTCACCTTGCCGTAATCGGAAATGTCGACGGCTGCAAGGCCCGCAGCGTCCATCAGCTTCTTGTAGTCAATAGAGATATATCCGGCGGTAATATGCTCGGTTGCTTCGATTTTCAGTACTGCGCCGTACTCCTCGTGCTCTACCAGACTGGCTTCCAGGCCCTGCTTGTTGACACCGCCTACATAGTCCAGAGCGCCGGAGAAATTAAATATGATCTTCTCCGCTGTGCCACCGTTTTCGGTGTAGCTTCCGGCAGGCGTTGCCGCCACATCGTTTGCACCTACAGGATTCGTCAACTCCTTCGGCGCATTGGACTGATTACCCTTCAGGATAATATCGGATACCACCGGCAGGTGATCGCTGATGTCGTAATAGCGGCATTCCTTACCGGGTTCCAGATCGGCCTGCGTTACCTTTTCCACATAGGTGTCGTCCTTCAGGAAGGAGCCGCTGGCAACCTGATATTTTTTTACACTTGCGCCGTTGACGAAAATGTAGTCAATGCGGTTGCCGTTGTTCTTCAGCGAACTGCCCCAAATACGGGCGGTGCCGGAAGAATCAGTCTGCGGCGCAGCGTAACGGCTGTCCTTGTAGCCGGCCTGATTTACCATATACGCATAAGTACGGTAGCCTCTGGACTCCTCGGTGGTATTGAAGTCACCGCCCAAGATGATGGGTAAACCCTCTGCGACCTTATAAAGTTCCTCAACTGCTGTAACGGCAGCTTGTACACTCTTAACTGCCCGCTCTACATGCTGCTCACCAGAGGGAACGGTCTGCACGTGGATGGATGCATACACAGCCGCCTGGCCGCTTTCCTTATGTACCAGCTTTGCCCAAGTGCAGTGGTCGTACCATCCGCCCCAAGTCTGGCAAGTCACAAAGGAACCGGTGCCTGCCAGCGTGAACTGCTCTTGATCGTAGAACACCATATTATAGAGGTCTTTGTACTTTTTGCCCTCGCCATTTTTGGAGGAGCCTGTACTTCTGGAGTCCACATAAGTGTACTGAGGAAGCTCCTTTAAGATCGCATCGTCATCAGAGATGATCTCCTTCCACCACGCGAAATTAACCTCATTAAGGAAGAACACACCGGGATTATAGTGCTTCAGCAGCGACACCAGGCGATCTGCCCGCTCTGCAAAGGAGTAATCCTCTCCCATGGAGTGGTTGCTGTAGTTCATCTTTGGCAAGAGCGTCGGATCGTCGGTTAAATGTTTTGTTGTATATTCGCCGTCATAGTAAGCGACATTCAGTGTCAACACCCTCACATGCGCCGGATTCCTGGACTGAGGTTCGGTTGGCTCTGTCGGAAGCATCGGACCAGGTTCGTCACAGCCGACCAAGGTCATCAGCGTACACAGGCATAGCATCAACGCGAGCATCCGGCAAACATTTTTCCATAAAATACGCATTCGCAGTTCCCCCTTTTTTGTGCTCTTGAATATCTAACATACGGGCTTATACTTTCACCCTACGTTAACAGTATAGCATGGTTCATCTTTCTTTACAATTCGTAATCATACACAAAATTCCCCGAAAAATTTGTGTAATATACACTTTCCGCGAGGTTATGCGTAAAACCTCATTAAAAGTTTTACATATTTTGCCTCTGGCATTCTCCTTCCCGATGCAGGAATACCCGCAGATTGATTTGCTGCCGGACCTTTTATAAGTGTTTATTCAAGTCTGCGTTATTCCGTAATACGATTGGACCAACCGCTCCCCATAAACCGTTCCGGATATGAACGAAACAGCTGAGCACAACGACATGATACAGCGAAACGCCGCCTCACTTTTCTCGTGAGACGGCGCTCTGCTTGCCATTTCCCCTTTTACACAGCACAATTAAAACTAAAACCTCTCTCAGACCGTTTTCCGTACCCGAAAGAGGTTTTTAATATATAAATGTAAAAGGCAGTCACTTGTGTGCCGCATCCCGCCAATCTTTGGCATGCAAGGTCGCTGTGTTTCGTTCATCGTCGGTTGCAGAATCTGCCGCGGCAAAGCCGTGCCTGCTATCACCCCGTACAAAAATCGGCACCCGCAGGTGCCGATCTTGTGGATCAGATTCTTTTCTTGAAGCAGATCACACGATTTGCCTCTTCAAAACCCATGGACATGTGAAACCGGAAACTGCCCACATTCGCCAGCTCACAATCGCTTGCAAACTCCTTGCAACCCTGTTCTCGGGCCCACTGCTCGCACGCCGCCAGCAGCTCCTTGGCATGCCCTCTGTTCCGATAACCTTCCGTCACAAAGATCCCTTCCAGATAGCCAACGGGCGAACTCTCCGTGCCTTCCACATAATCATGACGCAGCTGGCACTGGGCAAAACCGATCACCTGCGCATCATCCACACAAAGAAAGATCGCCGCTTCTTCATTGTCCATCAGCAACCGAAAATCTTCTGTCAGTTCATCGGCGGCGTGGGACACCCACATCTGCGCAGCCAGCAGCGCAACCGCCTCCGCATCCGCACGCATTGCCTTTCGGATCATGTCAAATTCTCCTTTACAGTCGTATTCCGGTTTGTGCAAACGAAACAGCACAGCTCCGCCCAGCATCTATTAGTACACTTCCGCTGTATGCAGCGGCCATTTCCCTTTAGGTGTATTCCTCGTGCAAGGTGACTTGGTCGAAATGTCGGTCGTCCTCCCCAAAGAACAGGTACACGAAGCCGTCCAAAGAATTGAGAAAGCCCATTTCATTATCCAGTGGGTCATATTGCATCAGGAGTTTGGGCGGTTCCTCCCCATAGTTCCAGTCGCAGGGCACGCCAAACAGTCGTGTGCAGATCTCGCTTTCCTCCGTCTTGCCAAACGCCATCAACCACGCCTCGTTATAGCGCTCATAGCCCTCCACGGCTTCATTGAAATCCTCCAGCGCCATATCCGGCTCGCCGTCATAATAACGCACATCGGCCCTCAAACGCCAGTTCCCATGCTCGGTGTGGAGAAAAATATAGAGATAGCCGGTATGGGGCAGGCGGTTTTCCGGGTCCAGCGCCCTGATATCTGCAAGCCGGATCTGGCAGAAAAAGATCTCATCCTCGTCAAATTCCTCCACCCACGCCCGGGGAATGGTGGGCGTACCGAAAAACTTTGATGCGCCCAGGTCATAACCAGGTGTTGCTTTTGTCGCGCTGATCTTGATCGCCATAGGTATTACCTCCGGAAGTAGGCCAGGCCGAGCACATCTTCCCTGTCGCTCAGTACTTCCTTCTTGACGATCTGCTCCACCGCCCCTGCAACACGAGGCGCGTTTTCTGCCTGTTGGGCAATGTCCAGCATCTGTTGCGCAGTAATGCTCTGGGGTTTGGAGAACACCAGAATTGCTCTGGCATTTTCCGTATCGATGTCAAAACCGGTGTGCAGGCTTCCATCCTTATATAGCGCATAGACAAACAGCTTTTCCGGATCCGCTTCTTCAGCATGCACCGTAAAGGTGTATACGGACTCTGCTCTCATACCATAGGCTTCCCGAACGCCGTCGGGATCGTCATCTTCCTTCCGATACTCCACAAAGCAGATCTTGGATGCGCCGTGCTCCATGCCGATGGTGGTCCACTCTTCCCGAATGCCGCCGTGAGGCGGAATCTTCAGTTCATAGAAAACATAGGGATCTTCCTTCCCTTCCCCCGGATCATATAGCCGATTCACGTTGATGTAATAATGATTCCACGCCATTGTGTTTTCCTCCTGTCATTTCACATAGAACTTCGAACCATCGTCGTAGTATTCCTCTTCCCCGGAGAAGCACTTGGTTCTTCCGACTTCGAGATCATCCATGACGAAACCAATTACTTGTTAAGCGTAATATTGTAGATCGCATAGGTATGCGAACCATTGTCTTTGGGGCCACAGTTGAGCCAGAACATCAGTCTGTCGCACGCACCGATCTCAACGGTATAGGTAGTGGGCTCCATGTTCTTGGAAAGGGTGATCTCCTTCACGCACTCGTCATCCGCACCGATCATCAGCGTAGATTCGTCCTGAACGATCATACTGCTGTTGTCCTTCTGCATTGCAACGGTGAAGGTGACCGAGGTATATCCGCTGTCCTTGATATTTGCCATGGCGAACGCGGATTCATGGGCTTCACCTGCGCCTGCAAGAGCAATGACGGTAAGTCCCCAGCCACCCCAAAAGTAGCTGCCAAGAACGCCCGCACCGGCAACGCCTGCCATATCCAGTTCCATGTGGATGTTGGTTTTCAGCAAAATGCCCTTGTTGTAGGTCTTGCTGCCAATCTTAAATGTGTTTTTGTTGGATGTTCCATCGTAGTAGCCGTCTTCCACGCTGACAGCTCCGATCTGCTTGCTGATATGGGAGTTGTAGACGTCGTAGAAGCCGAATGTATCGATCAGATCGCAGGTCTTTCCGAAATCCTCCGGTTTTCTTTCGGGGAACAAGTCGGTTTCCACATATCCTTCGGGATATGCAACGAGTTTGGCAATGCCGATCACAGGACGCTCCATAAGCTGATTGGTCAGCTTTCCGGAAACAAATTCAAGATGCTTGCAGCCTGTAACATCAACGATATACTCTTGCGGAAGCATTGTACACTTCACATCGATGGTTTTGATGAGTTTTCCGTCTGCATAGATCTCGATCTGCTCGTTTTCGTAAACGTTACTGTTGGAAATATGTCCCGCAACAAAGGAGATCGTGTTATATTTTCCGCCGAGGTTAAATGCGGCGTAAGCAGGCTTGGTGGAAAGCACATTGTGGGACGCATGCAGCATAACGCCTTCGTTATACTTCACACCACCCATGGAGAACGTCTTAAACTGTGTCGAGCCATCAAGAACCGCATCGTCCTGCATATTGCTCAGCACGCCAAACACTCCAAGCTCCGAGATCATCTTGACGGGTCTGTCTGGGAAGTTTTGGGAAGAACCCGTTATATTTTCTAAAGCTTCCTTGGTCGTTGCCACGTAAGCGTCGGCAATGCCGTAAAAGCATCCTGTTGCATTTCCGAAGTTTTCATTTCCTTCGTCGGTCATCCAGCCGAATTTAAGCTGATGGCATCCGGTTACGTCAAGAGTAACCTTTCTTGGCAACTCGTGTGTAGAATACTGTTCCTCGTGAATGACCTTGCCATCGGCATAGACCGTCAGCCAAGCAGATCCCTCATCGTGGGTGGTGGTTCTGTCCGCAGCGCCTGCGGTGAAAGTCAAATAATTGTATTTGCCCTCCAGGTTGAAATAAATATCTTCCTCGTCATCGGTAACCACGCCCATCGAAACGTAAGTCGCAATGACATTCTCATATTTGACTCCGCTCATATTGATGTAGTTTCTGCCTTCGGATTCTTCGCTGATATTGGGATAATACACCGCGCCCGAGGTACCGGGAATCAAATAGGGCTTCAGATCCTTGATGAGCTGCACGGGTTCACTGCCGGCAGGCGTGGTAACATGTCCCGTTTCGTGGGCCTCCCCCTCCCAAACAGTCAGTTCCAGCACAGGAATGCCATTGGGCGAAAGATCTCTGCCGCCCATTACCATCTTAAAGGTGAATTTCTGTGCGCCGGAAACATTGTATGTATATCTAACCGGAACCTGATAGTTGGAGAACAAAACTTCCTCAACCATTTTATCATCCACCCAGAATTGAAGTCCGACCTTCACTTCTTTTGCCTGACCGGGCAGAGTAGGCGGAGAGCAGGAATAGGAACTGCTATAAACCGGAACTTCATTGCCGTCTTTATTGGTTTTCATCTCAATTTTTCCGCATTGACCGCCGATAACAAAGCTGATATTCTCATACAGCCCGTCAAGGGGCAGATCTACCTGGGCATTCTCATCGCCTGTCTGCTGTGCGCGGAACACGAATCCGCCATGATACTCATGGCCGCCCATCCATAACGTATCGGTCGCTTTTTCGTGTTTGTACACTTCGATCCCACCCGTTACACAAACGGGCTCATGCTTATTCACATAGTAGTTTTCCAAATACGGGGGATCAAATACGTCCTCCGGCTCGTCATCGCCAAAGAATCCACAACCCGCCAGCGTGGGCAGCAGCAGGGCAAAAACCAGCACCCTGGCCACCATTCTCACAAACTTCTTCATAAACGCCATGCTCCTTTCACGGTCCTGTCATTTGGAATACAGATCATAATCGTAGAAACAGAATTCCCGGTCATAACTGATCTTTCAGATCACTATTATTCTCTTATTCCAACATCAAAACAATTTCTGTTGCAGAGATCGTATCATAGCCAATGCTCTCACCGTGGACGATGTAATCTCTTTCTCTGTAATTCAGAGTGTACACCCGTTTCTCACCATTGCGGCCGGTATAGCGGCAGTAAAGCACATCGTGGATCAGAGCGCACAGGGCAACACCCTTGACCCAAATAAACCCACGGCCATCCAGAATCTCCACGGGATAGGTTACGGTCTCGTCATAGTCGGCGCTGAAATCCGAGGTGTTGGAACCGCCGATGCCCATACAGCCGGGCCTCAGCATGATGGCTTTCACCCGCTTGTTATCCCGGGCCACGAACTTTTTCAGCGCGAGGATCTCTCGATCCGGCACCGTTACAATGGGGTCCTTAAAGGTGAGCACAGCCCTCTCATATTCATAGCCATCGCCACGCCGGCCCCCAATATCGGGAACATCCGTGCCCGAATGATCGACCCAGTTCCGGCTATCCGTGTAATACAGCCGGTTGCCTACCACGGCGCGCACGGTTAAGGTGCCAACCTGGATAAAATCACCGCCGGCCAGTTCCTCCAGCGTGTAGGTTTTCACCGTTTCCGGCTTGCCGTAGGGGTCTTCCGCCGATGAGTCATACAGACCTGTATGGATCTCAATGCCAATGGCATCATCATTGTCCTCCGCCAAAAACTTTTCCAAGCCACGGACATCGTCCCATGATAAATATCTCATACACAATTCTCCTTCCGGGGATGGCATCCCCATTTGTCAATGTTGCTTACCGCTCACGAAATCGTACTCACAAATGGCTGGCTTGCATACATCCATAATGTCACCAATATTACAATCCAGCGTATCGCAAATGCGGATAAGAACATCCAGGGACACCGGCTCGTCCTTGCGCATTTTGGTCAGCGTGTTGGGCGCCATGCCCACAGCCTTACGCAGATCTGCCTTGCTCATCTTCTTATCTACCAGCAGTTTCCAAAGTCTATTATAGCTAATTGCCATATATCTTCTCCTTCTGAGGTTATTGTTTCCATATATATTATTCTATCACAGCACACATCAAGATGCAATAGACATTGCTAAACAAAAAGCAGACATTCGCAAGTTTTTGCGAATGTCTGCTTCATTTTTGCAAAATACCCGCACCAGGGGCAAAGGCAAGGTCCATTGATAACCCAGTTTCCTTCAAATAATTCCGGCCGGGATTTACCGGGTCAGAGCTACCCCATACCGTTGCGCGCCTCGGATCGCCACGGCACAATCCAACGAACTGCAAAGAAAAATCGAGTGTCCCCGGCGGACAAATCCGCTAAGAACACTCGATATGGTGCCGGTGACCGGACTCGAACCGGTACGCTGTCGCCAGCGGTGGATTTTGAGTCATTGTCATCGTCTGGTATCTAGTGGAATATAGCGGAATAGAGTGGAATCTTCCACTTGACGAAGCGCATTTGTTTAAGAAAAATACCTATAAAAAGTTCGGTTTTTGCGGAGAACTTTAAATTTACAAGTAGTTCTGCTTGTAGAAAGTGATATCTGATTTAACGAATTTTTCTGCTCGTTGGAGGGATATCGGAGGGATGTGTCACCAAACGACACAAATTGAAATACAGAAAATGCTATAACAGCCTCATCCGTCATTGACAATTTACATTGGAAAGGGCTGACTTTATGAAAAACCGAAAATACTATCGTGACCGCTTTGAGGATTATCCGGCTGTTGTGACGCTACCCCAGTTTTGCGAAATGATGGGTGGTATTGCTGATCAGACGGCAAGGAAACTTTTGCGTGAAAACCATGTAAGGCACTACTATATCCGTGGTACTTACCTAATTCCCAAAGAGTGGGTGATCGACTATATACTCGGCACCCATTATGCAAAGTATCGCCTAAAACTCAAGGCGCAGATTTAATTATATTAACGACGAAGGCACCAAGTCGGATCGTAGCCATGTCGTTCTGTGAGCCAAGGAG
>JAZQDL010000028.1:0-34787 GCA_045546835.1 Faecousia sp. | reverse complement strand
AGGGCCGCCGCCGTGGGTCATATCAGTGCGGTGTGCGCCGTGACGCTTGATAACGCCCTGGTAACCGTGACCCTTGGAAATGCCGGTGACATCGATCCAGTCACCTGCTGCGAAGGTGTCAGCCTTAACGACATCGCCAACATTCATGTTAGCAGCGTATTCCAGCTTGCCCTCCTTCAAGTGTTTCTTTGCCTCGTCGCCGGCCTTCTTCAGGTGGCCTGCTTCGGGCTTGTTCACCTGGGGCTCTTTGACATCCTCAAAGCCCAGCTGTACGGCTGTGTAGCCGTCGGTTTCGATGGTCTTCTTCTGAGTGACGACGCAGGGACCTGCTTCCACAACGGTAACAGGGATCACCTTGCCGCTCTCATCGAAGATCTGGGTCATGCCCACTTTTTTGCCGATGATTGCTTTCTTCATTGGTTTTACTCCTTTTTAGGTTATTGGTTGACTGCAGCATTGGGTCTGCATGCCAACATGACCCGTCGCCCGATGCCAGCCGTTCGATCATCAACGGACCGCGCAGTGCGGGCAGCGGTGAATCCTTATATATAATGTATAAGGATTACAGCTTTATCTCTATCTCAACACCAGCGGGAAGGTCCAGGCTCATCAGAGCTTCGACAGTCTTCTGGTTGGGGTTGAGGATATCGATCAGTCTCTTGTGGGTTCTGCGCTCGAACTGCTCACGGCTGTCCTTATACTTGTGAACAGCGCGAAGGATGGTGATAACTTCCTTCTTGGTGGGCAGCGGGATGGGGCCGGACACGGAAGCGCCGTTGCGCTTTGCGGGCTCGACGATCTTTGCCGCGCTGGAGTCGATCAGCTGATGATCATAAGCCTTCAGCCGGATGCGGATCATTTCCTGGTTTGCCATTGTTTGTTTTCCTCCTTGAATTTCGTACTCAGTTTTCGTGGTGTCTGGGTACGGTGAGCTTTCCGTTAACGCCTCCGTGCGTATCATTCCGAGCCAAGAAAAATGGCCGACGCAAGGCCGACCCTCTTCCTGTCGCAGCGATATACGCAGCCCAAACAGAAAAAACTCAGCCGCCCGATGACCGGACATACTCCGCAGAAGTTACCGCTTTTTCAGCGCAATCTCCTGCATCATCGCAGTGCGCACGCAGACTTCGCCTACACGCGCCCGATTATGATACCACTCATTTCCCCATTTGTCAAGCATTATTTTCAGAATTTTTCACAAATTTTCCGCAGTATTTTCAGCCATTTCGCAGAAATTATTTTGCAAGCAAAATAAAAATTGACAATTGACAATGGACAATGGATAATTTTGCCATTGCCTTCGGAAATATATACTTATGTAATGATACCATTTTCTTGTACTTCCTGTAAAATATACTTGGAGGTGACATTATATGAATCCATACATTATAAGATTAAACGAATATCTTGCTGAGCATCCACCCAATTACGGATATCGTGATGTGGATAACCTTTTGGATATGCTCTACAACTTCTATTCCGAAAACAATCCTATCAATAGCACAGCAATCAAGCAAAGCTTTGAAAAACTGGAACATTTTCTGGATCGTCTTACACTTGCAGAATGGGACGGTGTGCTGGACACACTTAGCGTTCTTTGTTCACAGCACGAAGAACAAGCCTTTCGTATGGGCGTTCAGATCGGTATGCGTTTATTCAACGAACTAGAACTTGAACAACAATACGCGCAGAGGGGCGGATTGAGGCACATCCGCCCAACAAATGTTGCAATTATGGGTGGCTGATTTGGGACGATGTAGGCATCGTCCCCTACATATCTATCGACCCTCCACGTCTTTGCGAAACCAGTGCGCACACTGGTTGTGGCAAACCGCAACCCCTATATGCTTTCTATTCCGGCAATTGTAAAGAGAAACGGATTGCCACGCCCCGTTGGGGCTCGCAATGACGTGTGGTTTTCGTTCATTGGGAATATTTATCGTACCTATTCCAATAATTGTCCATTGTCAATTGTCCATTAAAATAAGGGCGCGTTTTACAACGCGCCCTTATGATTATCCTTTGTATCTGGGTTCGCAGGTCAGGTTCACGCCCAGGCGCTTGAATATCTTTTCATCCACCGGGGACAAGATCACCGAGGAGTGGCACTCACAGCCACGGAGCTTCGAAAGCTGCTGCATTGCCTTTTCCGCGGTAGGATCGGTGGCTGCACTGATGGACAGTGCCAACAGCACCTCGTCCGTGTGCAGACGGGGATTGCGGTTGCCCAGATGATCCACCTTCAGGTGCTGGATGGGTCCGATCACCGTAGGGGAGATCAGGTGGACACTATCGTCCATTCCCGCCAGCTCCTTCAGGGCATTGAGCAGCAGCGCTGCGCAAGCGCCCAACAGATTGGAGGTTTTACCGGTAACGATTCTTCCGTCCGGCAGCTCCAGTGCAGCGCTGGGAAGGCCGGTGGCTTCCGCCTTCTTCAGTGCCGGTGCTACTACCCGGCGCTGGTTCTTGGAAACACCCGCTTTGTTCATCAGGAATTCCAGCTTGTAGATCTGGTTGTCATCTGCCTTGCCCTGCTTTTGCTCACACAGTGCTGCAAAATACCGGCGCAGGATCTCCTGCTGGGATGCCTCCCGGCAGGCGGCATCGTCTACTACGCAGTTGCCCACCATATTCACGCCCATATCCGTGGGGGATTTATAGGGACACTCGCCCAGAATCCTCTGGAACATTGCCACCAGCACTGGGAATGCTTCCACATCCCGGTTGTAGTTGACGGTGGTTTTGCCGTAGGCTTCCAGATGGAAGGGGTCGATCATATTCACATCGGAAAGGTCGGCAGTTGCCGCCTCGTATGCCAAATTCACCGGATGGTTCAGGGGCAAGTTCCAGACCGGGAAGGTCTCAAACTTAGCATAGCCTGCCTGCACGCCCCGCTTGTGCTCATGGTAAAGCTGGCTTAAGCAAGTGGCAAGCTTGCCGCTGCCGGGGCCGGGGGCAGTGACCACCACCAGTTCCCGGGTGGTTTCAATAAATTCGTTTTTGCCGTAGCCTTCGTCGGAAACGATATGGGAGATATTTGCCGGATAGCCTTCGATGGCGTAGTGGTGATAAACCTTCACGCCCATTGTTTCCAGCCGGGACTGGAAAGCCTTTGCAAGGGTCTGATCGTTAAACCGGGTCAGCACCACGCTGGACACATACAGACCGAAGCCCCGGAAAATATCGATCAGCCGGATCACATCCCGGTCGTAGGTAATGCCCAGATCGCCACGGATCTTGTTCTTCTCGATATCCGCCGCATTGATGGCAATGACCACTTCCACCTGATCCTTGATCTGCAGCAGCATCTGCAGCTTACTGTCCGGACGGAAGCCGGGTAGGACACGGGATGCGTGGTAATCGTCATAAAGCTTACCGCCGAACTCCAGATAGAGCTTGCCGCCAAACTGGGCGATCCGCTCCTGAATGTGGGCAGATTGCATCTGAATATATTTGTCATTATCAAATCCGATCTTCATTTTGTGAACGCCTCTTTCTTTCGGCAGTTAAAATCAAATACCTTATTATTGTATAAGAAAACCGAAAAAAATACAAGCCCTAATCCAGAAAAAGTGCGGACCGATCGGTCCGCACTTTTTTAACTGGAAAGCATAATTTTAATGATCTCCGTATCGGTTTTCCGCATACCTTCACTTGCCACCTGGCTGACATTGCGGATGGTGTTTTCCACGCCTTTGGTGACGATGCCGTCACCGCTCATAAACTGGCTGCCCTGGCGGAACATCTCCATTCCCAAAAGACCTGCCTCCACCGCGGAGGCGATCTTTGCAGCGCAGCTTGCCTTTGCGCCATCGCAGATCACGCCGGAGTTGATTGCCAAAGCATTTACCACTGTGTGGGCAATTTCCCGATACCGTCCGCCGTACAGATAGGTGACGCCTGCGGCAGCACCGCAGCCGGCGCTGGTTGCGCCGCAATAGGCAGACAGGGGGCCAATTCCGGTTTTCAGGTGGATGGTCACCAGATTGGAAACTGTTAACGCCCGGTAAAGCTGCTCCTGAGTCGCACCCATATCCTGTGCGTAAACGATCACCGGCACAGAAGCGGTAATGCCCTGATTTCCGGAGCCGGAATTGATCACCACCGGCTTTTCACAGCCGTTCATTCGGGCATCGGATGCGGCTGCCGCCCATGCCTTTGCCATCGTGACCGTGTCTTTTCCTCTGGTTTTCAGCAGTACCTGACCGATCCGAGCGCCATACTGACGGGTCAGACCCTCCCGGGCGATGTCCATATTACAGCGGATCTGCCGATCCAGCACTTCTTTTACATCTGCAATGTCCACTTCGTCCGCAAAGGTGACAATATCCTCGATCGTCAGCAGCTCCTTGTCCGCATCATCCTGTGCTGCTGCCAGAATTTCCTTTTCCAGCGCAGGGAGGCCGTCCTGTTCGATGCGCACCACATTGGTGTGGTCACCGGCGATCCGGCAAAGGCTTTTATGACCTGCCATCTCCAGAGAAATGCAGATGTCAAAAAGCTCACCGCTGTCTGACTCCTCCACCACAAAATCCGCCTGCTGTAAATAATCCGCGATCTCCTTTTTCTGGGCATCGGTCACTTCGGAAATCACCAGCAGCTTTTTCTCCGGCTTGCCGGCAACGATACCTGCCGCCGCAGCCGCTTCCAGACCGTGCAGTCCGTCGGTATTTGGCACAATCACGCTTTTTACATTCTTAATAATATTGCTGCTGACGCAGATATGTACCTTTTCCGGCTTGCCAGGAAGCTCCCGGGCAGCCATTGCGGAAGCATAAGCCACCGCGATAGGTTCTGTACAGCCCATTGCAGGAACAAGCTCCTGCTCTAAGATCCGGATATATGCGTTATAAAGCTTTGCGTCCATAAAACAGCACCGCCTTTTCAATCTTTTGTTACAGTATATCACACTTTTACGCAAAATCCAGCGGAAATTTTCAAATTTCAGTTTGACGGTCAGTTGCAAACATTGCAGCCAGCCATCGTACCTCCACGTCTTTGCGAGGAATGCATAGCGCGACGTGGCAAACCGCATTCCCCTAAAACATTGCAATAACAATGCTTTTCCGATAGGAGAACGGATTGCCACAACCAGTCTGCGGACTGGTTTCGCAATGACGTGCGTTTTAGGTAAGCTGTTCGTCAAATAGAAATTTGATAGTTGTAAAAGATACTGCTTCTTATGACCTGTTAAATCATAAGAAGCAGTACTTTCTTGCTTATTGTTCTTCCTGTTTCAGTCTTTCATAGGCATCCTGGTGGATCTTAAGAAGGATATCATAGCCATAGACCTTCTTGGCCCGTTCCAGAACCTGATCCCATTCGGCAAAGTCCCGCTCTCCGCTTACAAACTTAAACCATTCTCCGCAGACATAGTTGCACATTCCTGATGCGTAGGTCTTGTACATCAACTGCTCGTCCTCGGTAAAGGATAGGATCGGCTGTTTCGGAGATTTTCCAACAAACTGCTGAGCAAGTGATATAGACTGGGCAAGATAGGGCTCGCAGGCTGCCTTATAGGCCTCAAAATCGGATATTCCGCAGGTTCCCGTGGAGGCAAGACCGGATGCTGCCCAGCCGCCTACAGACTCTAAAAAATCTTCCTTAAAGGACTTCGTGCCGTCTTTTGCTGCCTCGTAGCTCTCCCCTTCGATGCCCCAGTTGGTCACCAGTCTTCCTTCAGGAGAGTACAGCCAATCCACATAGGCTATCGTCTCACCCATATTTTCTCCGTAGCCGATCATAAAGGCACTGCTTGTAATGCCCTCGGCAAAGGAAGTGGAGACTACATCAGTCTTTTCGGCATAAGAACCCATATTGAAGGGCGCGCCCGCCACCGCCAGAAATTCCGCGTTGCCCATCTGGCCGTTTTCATTCATCAGAGGCAGTCGGTCCACCTTGTCATAGGTAATAAAGGATTTGTTTTCCCGAAATGCGCTGTACCAGCCATCGGTATCCATCGCCAGACTGTTTTTGTTCATCAGGCCTTCATCCATCAGTTCTTTCCAGAACTGTGCCATTTCCCTATAGGCATTGCTGACAGGTGCCAGATAGTAATTTCCCTCCGCATCCAGCGTAAATGCTGCACCGGCAGAGTTTGGGGTTCTATAGGAAGCACCCCACAGGTGTCCGTAATTCTGTGCAGCAAAAATATCTTTCTTCATAGAGCGCATTGCAAACGGCTGGGAATCCGGATAAAGCTCCTTCAGCTTCCGCAGAACTGCCACAAATTCCTCCTGGTTGGTAGGCCACTGGAGATCGTGCTTTTCAAAGATATCCTTGCGGTATAAGTAAGCATAGATTGCTGCAGAACCGGTCTTCGGTGTGGGAACTGCGTACATATTTCCTTCGCTGTAAGTAAATTTCTCCAGATATGCCGCATTGCTCGGATCTTCCAAATATGCCTTCAGATTGGGCATCGCCTCCAGGCAGTCAAGAACGTTGACATAGGCTTCGTAATCCTTTACGGCATCGACCCAATCCTTGTGGTTATAGCTGCTGATCCAAAGAAGGTCCGGATTGTTGCCTTGTATGATCATTTTCTGCATTGCAGCGACAAACCCGGTCATCTCTACATACTGAAGATCCATATTCAGATATTTTTCCACGGTGATGTCCACATAGCTGCCCTCTGGCTCAAAATCTGAATTGTTGGACATATATAAGGTCAGCTTCGTGCCGCCCAAATCCGGAGTAGCATAGGCAACATTGCCGCCGTCCTGCTGCACAGTGCTGTCCTGCTGTTTGTCACTGTCGCCGCAGCCGGCAAGCACTGTGACACAGCACAAAGCCGCCAGCAGCAGTGAAATTAATCTTTTCTTCATATCTTTCCCTCCTTGCTTTAATAGGGATATAATACCTATTTATTCCCCAGAAAGCAACTAAAAATTGTAAAATTATCTCAGCAGTGCCCTTATCTCATCAACTTACAAACAAGCTCTGTGTAGGAAAAAGGATCTTCCAGGGGAAGCTCTGCCATCAATGTTGCCTGAGCGCACAGAAGGGCGGCATAATCCTTTGCCTTCTGGGTATCGCTGATCAGTGCCTTCTGCATTGCCTGCACTGCCGGATGCTCCGCATTCAGCTCCAAGATCCGCTCAGAGGGGAATGTCATATCCGGATTGACCCGGCGCATATATTTCTCCATTTCAAAGCTGACGCCGGATGCAGGGGTTAGGCAGGCAGGGGCGCTGCCCAAATTTCCGGACAGCTTCACTTCCTTCACCTGCTCACCCAGGGTATCCTTCACAAAGGTAAGAAACTCCTTCATTTCCTCTGCTTTTTCGACCATTGCCTTCTTTTCTTCCTCAGACTGCAATCCCAGGTCCTCGGTGGATGCATTGCAGAACTGCTTTTCCCCATAGGTCATCAGGGTCTGGGGAATGAACTCGTCCACCTCGTCCGTAAACAGCAGCACATCGTAGCCCTTTTCTTCCAGTGCCTTGACCTGGGGGAGCTTAGAAAGGCGGTCTTTGTTTTCACCGGGCACATAGTAGATCTTCTCCTGACCCTCTGCCATAGCCTCCACATATTCCTTCAGGGTAATTGCCTTGCCCTGCTTGTGGCTGTAAAACAGCAGCAGATCCTGCACCGCATCCTTGTGTGCGCCATAGTCTGCCACAGCGCCGTATTTCAGCTGGCGGCCGAACACACCGTAAAAGCTTTCGAACTTCTCCCGCTCGTTTTCCAGCATAGCGGTCAGCTCGCCCTTAATTTTCTTTTCAATGTTACGGGCGATCAATGTCAGCTGCCGGTTATGCTGGAGCATTTCCCGGCTGATGTTCAGGGAAAGATCCTGGCTGTCCACCACGCCCCGGACAAACCGGAAATGCTCCGGCAGCAGATCCTCGCAGTTTTCCATAATCCTCACACCGGAGGAGTAAAGCTGCAAGCCCCGCTTAAAGTCCTTGGTGTAAAAATCGTAGGGGGCTTTTCCCGGAATGAACAAAAGCGCCTTAAAACTGACTGTACCCTCTGCGCTGGAGTGAATCACCCGGGCAGGCTCAGTAAAATCGTAGAACTTTTCCCGATAGAACTGGTTGTATTCTTCCTCGGTTACATCCTTTTTCGCCCGCTGCCAGATGGGGATCATTGAGTTGAGAGTATCCTCCTCCTGATAGCTTTCGTACTCGGGCTTACCCTCCGGGGCATCTTCCTTCAGGCGGGACTTGCTCACCTCCATACGGATGGGGTAGCGGATATAATCGGAATATTTCTTTACCAAAGATCGGATCTCGTATTCCTCCAGAAAACGGGAGTATTTCTCCTCCTCGGTGTCGGCTTTGAGGGTCATAATTACATCGGTGCCAGGGGTCTGCCGCTGGCTTTCTGTGATGGTGTAGCCGTCAGCGCCGTTGGAGGTCCACTGCCAGGCAGTATTCTCGCCATACTTTTTGGAAATCACCGTTACATTGGATGCCACCATAAATGATGCATAAAAGCCAACGCCGAACTGACCGATAATGTCGATATCCTCGCTTTTCTCCATTGCCTGCTTAAAGCCAAGAGAGCCGGACTTGCAGATGGTGCCCAGGTTTTCTTCCATTTCTTCTTTGTTCATACCGATGCCGTTGTCGGACACCGTGAGTGTGCCGGCATCCTTGTTGCGGACAATGGTGATTGCAAACTGATCCCGGGAAATGCCCACCTTGTCGTCAGTCAGGGCAGTGTATGCCAGCTTGTCGATGGCATCGGATGCGTTAGAAATAATTTCCCGTAGGAAGATCTCCTGATGGGTGTAGATAGAGTTGATCATCAGATCCAGCAGGCGCTTGGATTCTGCCTTAAATTGCTTTTTCGCCATAGTAAATGCTCCTTTTCTTTGGCACTCTTTTAATGTGAGTGCTAATATTATACCGCATATTCCCAAAATTTCAAGACCTTAGAAAAAAGTTCTTTAATTCTTAATAATTTTGTGGTAGTATTATAATGTATGATTATACGCCCAATGCCCCCCTTGTGTAAAGGGGGCTGTCACGCGAACAGCGTGACTGGGGGATTGATAAGGAGAACGAAATGATCACAGTTAGTAATTTAGGTATGCAATTCGGCGGACAGTGGCTGTTCCAGCACGTGGATCTGCAATTTTTGCCTGGCAACTGCTACGGCATCATCGGCGCAAACGGTGCAGGTAAGTCCACTTTCCTGCGCCTGCTCACAGGGGAGCTGGAGTCCACCGCCGGCAATATTTCCATTGACCCGGACAAGCGGGTGTCTGTTCTGAAGCAGAACCAGAACGCCTATGACGAATTCACCGTTATGGACACCGTCATTATGGGCAATCAGAAGCTTTACAACATTATGAAAGAAAAGGACGCCATTTACGAAAAGCCGGATTTCTCCGACGAAGACGGCATCCGCGCTTCTGAGCTGGAGGCTGAGTTTGCAGAAATGGGTGGCTGGGAAGCAGAGAGTGATGCCTCCCGCCTGCTGCAGGGTCTGGGCATCGGTACGGAGCTGCATTACGATATGATGGGTGCCACCGATCCCCGTCTGAAGGTGAAGGTCCTGCTTGCCCAGGCACTGTTCGGAAATCCTGACATCGTTATGCTGGACGAGCCTACCAACAACTTAGACATTGAAGCTATCAACTGGCTGGAGGATTTCCTGCTGGACTTTACCGGTATGGTGATCGCCGTCAGCCACGACCGCCACTTCCTGAACACCGTCTGCACCCACACTGTAGATATCGACTATGGCAAGATCAAGATGTATGTGGGCAACTACGACTTCTGGTACGAGTCCTCTCAGATGGTGCAGGCAATGATCCGCAACAAAAACAAGAAAAATCAGGAAAAGATTGAAGAACTGCAGCTGTTTATTCAGCGATTCTCTGCCAACAAGTCCAAGGCAAAGCAGGCAACTGCCCGCCGGAAGCTGTTGGACAAGCTGACTGTTGAGGAAATGCCCTGCTCCACCCGCCGCTATCCCTTTGTGGGCTTTATGCCGGAGCGGGAGCTGGGTAAGGACATTCTGACCGTCAACGATGTTTCTGTTACTGTGGACGGCGTCAAGCTTCTGGATAAGGTCTACTTCTCTGTAGGCAAGAATGACAAGATCGCCTTTGTGGGTGAAAATGAGCTGGCACAAACCGCTTTGTTTCAGATCCTGATGGGTGAATTAGAGCCGGACGAAGGCTCTATCAAGTGGGGTATTTCCACGATCCGCAGCTACCTGCCTAAGGATAACTCTGAGTACTTCGAGGGCAACAAAATGGAGCTGGTGGACTGGCTGCGCCAGTACTCCGTGAAGAAGGATGATGTGTATCTGCGTGGTTTCTTAGGCCGGATGCTGTTTAGCAATGAGGATGTTTTCAAGCAGGTAAATGTGCTGTCCGGTGGCGAGAAGGTCCGGTGTATGCTCTCGAAAATGATGCTCAGCGGCGCAAATGTGGTGCTGCTGGACCAGCCTACCAACCATCTGGATATGGAGTCCATTCAGGCGGTCAACAAGGGCTTAGAGGCCTTTAACGGTGTTGTGCTTCTTGCCTCCCACGACCATGAAATGCTAACCTCCACCTGTAACCGGGTGATCGCCTTCCAGCCGGACGGCACCATCATCGACCGCTACGGCACTTACGACGATTACCTTGCCTGGCTGGCAGAGAATAAAAATCAGTAGGGGCGGCAATCTGCCGCCCGCGGGCGGATAATATCCGCCCCTACATTTCACATAAGGAGTATTAGGAGATGGAAAAAATCTTGGATATTATTTCCGCAAAAATGCAGCAGGCATTTGCAGATGCAGGCTATGATGCTTCCTACGGACGGGTGACGGTATCCAACCGCCCGGACCTGTGTCAGTATCAGTGCAACGGCGCGCTGGCTGCCGCAAAGGCATATAAGTGTGCCCCCATCCAGATCGCAACGGCAGTTGCCGAACGGCTGGATGCGGCTGACTTTTCTATGTGCGAAGCAGTAATGCCCGGCTTTATCAACCTGAACCTCAGCGATGCCTTCCTCCAGTCCTATCTGGAGGGAATGCGCACCGCCCCGGATTTCGGTGCAGAAAAGATCGGTGCAGACAAGACCGTTATTGTGGACTACGGCGGACCGAACGTTGCAAAGCCCTTGCACATCGGTCACCTGCGCTCTGCCATTATCGGTGAGAGCCTGAAGCGGCTTTACAAATTCTTCGGCTACAATGCCATCGGCGACATTCACTTAGGCGACTGGGGTCTGCAAATGGGTCTGATTATCGCAGAGCTGCAGGAGCGTCAGCCGGAGCTGTGCTACTTTGATGAAAATTACACCGGCGAGTATCCTGCCGAGCCGCCTTTCACCATCTCGGAGCTTGAGGAAATTTATCCCGCCGCTGCCGCCAAAAAGAAAGAGGACGAGGTCTTCGGAGAAAAGGCCCACACCGCCACCTATGAGCTGCAGACCGGCCGCCCCGGCTACCGGGCGCTGTGGAAGCACATTATGAATGTATCTTTAGCAGATATGCGCAAGATCTATGACCATCTGGATGTGCATTTTGAGTCCTGGCTAGGCGAAAGCGACGCCGATCCCTACATCCCTCCGATGATCGAAGATCTGAAATCACGGGGTCTGGCTGTCCAGTCCGAGGGCGCCTGGGTCATTCCCGTGGCAGAGGAAACAGACAAGAAGGAAGTGCCCCCCTGTATTCTGGTAAAATCCGACGGCTCTGCCATTTACGCCACCACGGATCTTGCCACAATGGTCCAGCGGATGCAGGACTTCAATCCGGACAAAATGTTCTACATCACCGACAAGCGGCAGGCGCTGCACTTTGAGCAGATCTTCCGTTCCGCCAAAAAGAGCGGTATCGTTCCGGAAACTACCGAGCTGGAGCATCTAGGCTTCGGCACAATGAACGGCGCTGACGGCAAACCCTTTAAGACCCGTGAAGGTGGCGTAATGCGTCTGGAGCGGCTGATCGCAGAAATGACCGATTTTGTCCGGGCAAAGGTCCAGGAAAACCAGATCGTTGCAGAAGACGAAGTGGAAGCAACCACCCAGAAGATCGCAATGGCTGCCCTGAAATACGGTGACCTTTCTAACCAGCCCACCAAGGACTACGTGTTTGATATGGACCGCTTTGCCGCCTTTGAGGGCAACACCGGTCCTTATATCCTGTATACCATCGTGCGGATCAAGTCCATCCTTGCCCGGTACGGCGCTTGGGAGAACCTTCCCATCCAAGTCCCGGCAAACGAGTACGCAAAGGATCTGATGCTGGCAATCACCAAGCTGGTACCTGCACTGGAGACCGCTCTGCGGTCCTCTGCCCCCAACCTGATCTGTGCTTATATTTACGAGCTGGCAGGGGCAGTCAACAAGTTCTACCACGAGACCCGCATTTTAAGCGAGGAGGATAGGAACCTGCAGGCAGGCTACATCTCTCTGATCGCTCTGGCAAAAAACATTCTGGAGCGCTGCATCGACCTGCTCGGTTTCTCCGCCCCTGAGAAAATGTAAAATTTGGAGCTGCCTCACCAAGAAAAGTGAAGCAGCTCCTGTTTCTTATCTTATCAAATTTCTATTTATCGAATGGTCGTATGGTAGGGCGGGGGCTTGCCCCCGCCGTCGATAACTGAGCATTCTAGCGGCGGGAGCAAGCCCCCGCCCTACAGTGTGCCTGACCGTCAAACTGAAATTTGACCATTGGTATCCTATTCCAATGCGGCTTTTAGCTTTTCCAGTGCCCGTTTTTCGATCCGGGATACATAGCTTCGGCTGATGCCAACTGCCTGGGCAACCTCCCGCTGGCGCTGGGGCGTGTAACCCTGCAGTCCATAACGCATACAGACGACCTTCCGTTCCTGCTCTGTCAGCACAGTTTCCACCGCCTTTCCCACCTGGCGCATCAGCTCCCGGTTCGTAACCTGCTCCAATAGGTCATCATCCTGACTGACCACATCCATTAGGCTAAGTGCCGCCCCATCTGTTCCCGTTTCAATATAATCGGAAAGGGATACATCCTGACTGCTCTTTTTCTGGCTTCGAAAGTGCATTAAAATTTCATTTTCCACGCACCGGGCGGCATAGGTAGCAAGCCTTGCGCCCTTCGACAGGTCGAAGGTGGTAATGCCCTTAATCAGTCCGATCGTACCAATGGAGATCAGATCCTCCTGCTCCGAAACCTGCGCGTAGTACTTCTTCATAATATGGGCAACCAGACGAAGATTGCGCTCGATAAGTATATTCCTCGCTTCTAAGTCTCCTTTTGCAGATAATTCCAGATAGTGTTGTTCCTCCTCCGGCGTAAGGGGCTTTGGAAAGCTGCCGGTTTGCAGCTGTAGGGAGTACATCAATCCGCTGAGTATCAACCAAGCGGCGGCGATCATACGCCTCACCTCCACTGACACCCTATTCACACCGGCAAGTCCATTTTCCCTATATTTTCGAATCCCGCAAATAAACGATGGGCGCGCTCTTTTGAGCGCGCCCATCATTTGTTTTACAGCGCCTTATTGTTCAGGCGTTCGCCCACGGCTCCGCCGGGGTGGATCAGAGCAAACTGCTCCGCCTGATAGCTGGTCTGCTCGATCATTGCCGCTTGGAGGGCGTGGAAGATCATACATAGAGCGGTGGTGCTGGTGGTGCCCTGGGCATTCCACTTGTCGGTCTCCCGGTTCACATACTGCTTCAGGACCACATCCGCAGCCTGTGCCAGAGGGGATTCCAGATTTTCCGTAACGGTGATAATGGATACACCCTTTGCCTTGCAGATGTCAACAATGGGCAACAGCTCCTTTGTCTTGCCGCCACGGGATGCAAAGATCATCACATCCCCCGCCTGCAAAAAGCCGGTTGCACCGTGGACAGCCTCTGCAGGGCTAATAAAACGGGCAGGCTGCTCAATGCAGCACATCAGATGGGCAAAGTGCTGGCAGATGATGCCGGAATGACCGCAACCAGCAGCTCCGATGCGAGGTGCTGCAACCAGCAGCTCCACTGCCTTGGAAAATGCCTCTTCATTTACAAATTCCTTCATTTCCCGGATGCAGGCTGCCTCGATATCATATGCATCCAGCGCTGCCTGCATAGCTTCCTGTTTGATCATAAGTATAGCTCCTTTAGGTTTATATTCTCAGCAACTATTTGCATTTTTCGTGCTCAGATGCCAGTTGACAGTTGACAATTGACAGTTGAACGTTTCGGTATTTCCTTCGGAAATGATTTTAAATTCGTGCGCAACGCGCACCCCTTAACTGTCAACTATCCACTATCAACTATCAACTACTTTATCACATAACCGCCCGATAAACACAAATTCGCTTCCGTATATACCTTATTCTTTTTTTGTCTGTTTTTCAAGTCGCAAAATACACAACATTTCGAGAAAAAACTTATTTACATTAACAATTGTTTCAATCTTTGAAAATACGATTGACTATTCAAATAGATAAGTTTATAATACATTATGGAAATCACGAAATGATCGCCGCGGTCCGCAAAGTGTAGGACCAGCGTCATAATTAAATCAATAAAATATGTATTTGGAGGAAAACAAAAATGGAATTTAAGGTTTATCAGAAAGAGCTGGAGCTGCAGTCCCGCGGCTGGATCCCCACCTTCCACGATGTGTCCAAGGAAATTATGGAGATCGTGAAGGCTTCCGGGGTTAAGAACGGCACTGTTTGCATTGCTTCCCACCACACCACCTGCTCCGTTATGATCCAGGAGTGCTCCCACGACATCGACACCTTCGATCTGGAGTACCTGCAGCACGATCTGCTGGACATTATGCGTAAGCTGATCCCCGACTACGTAGACGAGGGCGACTACCGTCATCCCGGCCCTGTGCATGCACAGTTCGGCCGCTATGTGAACGAGCCCGGCAACTACACCTCTATGAACACCGACGGCCACCTGCGTTCCTGCTTCTTCGGCCGCAGCGAGACTATGACTATTAAGGACGGCGTTCTGGATGGCGGCGAATTTGCGCACATCTACTTCATCGACTGGGATCACGTCCGCGCCCGTCACCGTCAGCTGAATGTTACCGTTATGGGTACTACCGACGATGTGGAGGACCGCAAGTGGAACGGCGGCGAGACCATCAATACCCTACGTAAATTTACAGAGGAAGAGAAGGCCTACGACATCCGTTACGACCTGCAGCAGCAGAGATAATTGGCTCCATGTCAATAGTTGAGGTAGCGCGAAAACAGAATCCTTTTGAATTGTGTCGGAGCAGTGCTCCGGCACAATTTTTTCCTATAAAGAACCTTTGACTTTTGCACTTTACCTGCAAAAAAAGCTAATAATATAGTAAATGCAGTATAAATGATTAAAAAAATACTAAAATTTTATACAAATAACTATACCCAAATCAGGAAAAGTATGGTATCATTAAAATGTGGTAAAATTATAAGCTTACTTTCAGCTTAAAAACAAACGGAGGGACTTTTATGAAGATTTTTGCAGCTTGGCCCAAAGGCTTGAGACGCGATACCTATCTAACCAAGGAAAACATTGAGTTGCTTAACAGCCTGGGCGAGGTAACCTGGTACGACGGTGACGAGGGCAGACTGGATCCTGCAAAGGTGCGGGACGGTTTAGAGGATGCAGAGGTCTGTATTACCGGCTGGGGTTGCTGCAAGCTGGACGAATATGTGCTGGAAAAGGCAAACAAGCTGAAGCTGGTTGCCCATACCGCAGGTTCGGTTTCCCCCATCGTCAGTGATGCGCTGTACGACCGCGGCATCCGTGTTGTCTCCGGCAACCAGGTGTTTGCCCGTGTGGTTGCGGAGGGCACAATCGCACAGATGATGTACTCTCTGCGTAATTTTGCTGGCTATGATATGCGTGTGTGCCACTGGAAAACTATTGATTACTTTAATGAGTCCCTATGGGAACAGAGAGTGGGTATCGTAGGTTACGGTGCGATCAGCAAGAACATCATTAATATGCTCAAGCTCTTTGATGCCAAGATCAAAATTTACTCCCGTCATATGACTAAGGAGCAGGCTGCAGCGCTGGGTGTACAGAAGGCATCTCTGGAGGAGATCTTCTCTACCTGCCGTGTGGTTTCCCTGCACACTGCAAAGAGCCCTGAGAACCATCATATGATCACCGATGAACTGCTGAGCCTGATGGAGCAGGATGCCCTGCTGGTCAACACCGCCCGCGGCGACCTGATTGACGAAGAAGCTCTGGCAAAGCACTTGCACAGCGGTCACATCCGTGCTGCTTTGGACGTTTATACAAAAGAGCCCCCTGTGGATGAGAGCCCCCTGTGGACTGTCCCCGCAAGCCGTCTGCATATGATGCCCCATATGGCAGGTCCTACCATCGACCAGCGCCCCGCCGCCGCCCGGTTCGTCTTCGAGGACATCGCCCGTTTTCAGAAGGGTGAGCCCCTGCAGAATGAAATCAGTTCTTCCCGTGCAAAAACAATGACAAAATAATACATAAAATTTCCAGCTTGCCTGATCAGTTAAATAAAAAGGAGCTTTAAAATAACGCATATTTATCCAAAGTTTATGTGAACGATCTTGCCCCCCTCTTTAATGGGGCTGGATTTTGGCGAAGCAAAAAGACTGGGGGAGTGTCCTATCGTACGATGAGACACTCCCCCAGTCTTTGCCTGTCGGCAAAGCCACCTTCCACAGAGCGGGAGACCTGGCTTCTGATATATATTCTGAATAAATATTTAGGTATTTTACAACCCCTTTTTATTTCGAGATTGTAGGGGACCGCAGGCGACAGGTTGCCGCCCCTACTGCCGGATCAGTACCTGTTCCATATTCTTGCCAATGGAATAGTAGAACACATTATCCCGGGCAGGGGTCAGGCCGGTAAGTAAGCCCCGGTCTGCATACACTGCATAGCTGCGGAACAGCACCGGGCAGATAAGACCCTGATCCATAACGGTTTTATGGAGGGTGTAGTAGTTACCGTAGTTTTCCAGCGCCTGCAAACCAAGGGTATAGGCACTGGGATCATCCACGCCGCCGTAGCTTAATACACCGGTGGTGTGGAAGAAGGCAGACAGGTCCATATTACTTGACAGGATTGTCTGACCAAGATACAGGTCAAAATTCCGATAGGTGATGGTGTCCTTATAAGCAGATGTGCCTACTTCCTTCATCTGGACCACAAGACCAGCATCCTCCAGCATTTCCTTAATGGATCTTGCCACCCGTGTGCGGAGGCTGTCGTCACTGTTGACAAGGAGGGTAATGGTTCTTCCCTGATACCCCTTGTCGCTGATGACCTGGTGGAAGGTCTTTCCATCGTATTGATACTTATCTGCCAGCGTCTGGCTGTAATAGGGGGAATTGGGAGACGCGGGCAGAGATGCCGGGCGGGCATAGCCCCGGTAAAATTCGCTTGCCAGTGCTTCCCGGTCGATGGCGTAGGTCAGCGCTGCCTTTACTTCCGGATCGGAGAATATTTCACTTGTCTTGCAAGGGGCAAGATACACAAACATTCCGTTTTCGCAGTCCCAAAGCTCATAGTCGCAGCGGTAGTCCGCATAGCTGTCCGAGCCGGGATCTGCACACACAAGGCTCAGATCGGAAAACTGGAAGGCATCCCGGATCTGGGTGTTGGACTGGGCTGTCAGCAAGGCAATAGTCGAGGCAGTGATGATCATATCTGCACTGCACCACCAGTTGGTCCGCCGGCGCAGGCAGGGGTTGCCGGTGGTTTTATCCAGATAGTAAGGACCTGTTCCGCTAGGAGCATCGGAGGATACCTGAGAAGCCTGCACAATGGGAATATCCAGCAAAATGGGAAGGTCCTCGCAAGGAGTATCCAGTGTGACGGTCACACCGCCGTCCTCCGACTGCGCAACCTGATTGATATGCAAAAACCGTCCGCCGTAATAGGCACTATCTCTTGCAGCATTCAGGCTGGCGACCACATCCTCCGCCTTCAGCACCGCGCCGTCGGAAAACAGCACATTTTCTTCAATGTAAAAGGTATAAGACCGCATATCCTCAGAGATCCGGTAGTTTTTGCAAAGCATAGGCTCTACATTATACTCCCGGTCCACGGTGAAAAGGCCCTGATATAAAAGGGAAAACAGGGTGCGGTTGGTAAAATCCGTACACCCATAGGGGTTCAGGGTAATCTGCGGATAATAGGCAAGGGTAAGTGCTTGCGCCTTCTCCTCCTCCGGATGGGTGTAGACCGGTCCGGTGTAATCCTCGTCCCAGGTCAAGCCGTCACCGGTAGGCACGTGGGCAGTATTGGGTTTTTCGCAGCCAGAAAGCAGTGTGGCTGCCAATAATATACATAGAAATCCGGCGATCAGCCGCTTCATACTACTTCCTCCTTGCATACAATTATCGCGCCCTGAGAGCCGCGGGCATTCCCCACCCGGCGATAGGACCAGAACAGGTCTGGGTTGCAGGCAGTGCAGGCATCGGAAATCTCAATATCCCGGACACCTGCGCGCTCCAGCCATAGGGCGTTCATTTCCTTCAGGTTTACATAATATTTTTCGCCCTTTTGGCGAATATAGCTTTTGGCAGCTGTGCCAAGACTTTCTGTCATCGCCCGGGGCACATCCGCATCTGTTTCAAAGCAGCATTGGGCAATATTCGGACCGATTGCCGCCCGGATATTTTCCGCCTTGCAGCCGTAGGCATTGCACATTGCCTCTACGGTCTTTGCCCCAATGCCCGCTGCCGTTCCCCGCCAGCCGGCGTGGGCAGCACCTACCGCACCGGTCACCGGATCGTGGAAAAGGATCGGCGTGCAGTCTGCGGTAAAGATTACCAGCGCCGTCCCCGGCACATTGGTGATGAGGGCATCACACTCCGGCAGCTCCGGCTGTGTCAGCCCTGCCCCGTATTCTTCCGGACCTACCTGCAAAACGGTGTCCGTATGGGTCTGGTGGGTCAGCACCAGCTTCTTTGTATCAAACCCAAAAGCTTCTGCCAGAATTTCATAGTTTTTCCAGACATTTTCTGCTTCGTCCCCCCGGTGGGTGCCGATGTTCATAGACGCCAGGTGACCCTCGCTGACGCCGCCCAAACGGGTGGTAAAGCAATGGGGCACACGGATATTATCGGCTGTCAGATATCTGAGCTTGCCAATGTTTACAACTTGGATAGCCATAGCTTAGCCTTCCATTCCGGCGGAAATGTCCTTGCTGCGGCAGCACTGCTTGTACTTCTTGCCGCTGCCGCAGGGACAGGGATCGTTAGGTCCGATTTTCTTGTCCTTATTGCGCACAGGCTGCGCCTTGACGGTATTATTGGACGCTGCACCTGTGCCCGTTTCCTTTGCTACCTTTTCACGCTTCACTTCCTGGGTGGGGCGCAGCTGGGCAAGGAACAGACGGCGAACCGTTTCTTCACGGATGGCGTTTATCATTGCCTGGAACATTTCATAGCCTTCCTCTTTGTAGGCGATGACCGGATCGTGCTGACCGTAGGCACGCAGGCCGATGCCCTGCTTCAGATCGTCCATTGCATCGATGTTGTCCATCCAGTACTCGTCCACCACCCGGAGCATAATCACCCGCTCCAGCTCCCGCATAATGGCAGGCATAAGGCTCTGCTCTTTCCGCTCATAAGTCTGCACCGCCAAGGCGTACAGCTGCTGAGAAAGCTTGTCTGCAGTAAGCTGACCTTCCGGTGCTTCATAAGCACCTCTGGGGAAGTAAATACCCTGCAGTTTTCCCAGAACCGCACGCAGGCTGTCGTCGTCGGCAATGCCGCCGGTCTGACTGAGTGCATCCATTACTGTGGAGTCGATCACGCCCCGGAGCATACTAAGCATATTCTCCCGCAGGTCCTCCCCGTCCAGCACCTTCTGCCGCTGGGCGTAGACCACTTCACGCTGGGTGTTCATAACATTATCGTATTCCAAAACATTCTTTCTGGACTTGAAATGGCGGCTTTCCACAGTTTTCTGGGCATTTTCCACCGCATTGGAAAGAATTTTCGCATCGATGGGCGTATCCTCGTCAAGACCCAGGGTGTCCATCATATTCATAATCCGATCCGAGGAGAACAGGCGCATCAGATCGTCCTGCAGGCTCAGATAAAAACGGCTTTCGCCCGGGTCGCCCTGACGGCCGGAACGACCCCGGAGCTGGTTATCAATACGCCGGGACTCGTGGCGCTCTGTGCCGATAATAAACAGACCGCCTGCCTGCCGCACTTGTTCGGCTTCAGCTGCCATTTGTGCCTTATACTTGTTGAGCAATTCCTCATAACGGCTGCGGATCGCCAAAATCTCCGGATCGTTTGTTTCGGAGTAGGCATTGGCCTCCCGGAGAAGCTCTTCCGGAATATCTGCCTTGCGCAGCTCATTCATTGCCATAAATTCTGCATTGCCGCCCAGCACGATATCCGTACCACGGCCAGCCATATTGGTGGCAATGGTCACCGCCCCCAGCTTGCCTGCCTGGGCAACGATCTGTGCTTCCTGCTCGTGGAATTTGGCGTTGAGCACATTGTGGGGAACGCCGGTTTTCTTCAGGAGCTTACTTAAAATCTCACTTTTTTCAATAGATACGGTACCCACCAGCACAGGCTGCCCCTTAGCGTGACATTCCTGCACCTGACGGATAATAGCACGGAACTTGCCCAGCTCTGTTTTATACACCACATCGGGGCGGTCCAGCCGTGCCACAGGCTTGTTGGTGGGGATCTCCACTACATCCAGCCGGTAAATGGAGGCAAATTCCTCCTCTTCCGTCAGTGCCGTACCGGTCATACCGGAAAGCTTATCATACAGCCGAAAGAAATTCTGGAAGGTGATGGTTGCAAGCGTCTTGCTTTCTCCTGCCACAGTCACCCGTTCTTTTGCTTCGATCGCCTGATGGAGTCCTTCGTTATAGCGCCGTCCGTACATCAGTCGTCCGGTGAACTCGTCCACAATAATGATCTGACCGTCCTTGACCACATAGTCAATATCCTTTTTCATCAGACCCCGGGCCTTCATCGCCTGGTTTAAGTGATGAGAAAGGGTGGTGTTCTCCGGGTCTGCCAGATTTTCCACATGGAAATAAGCTTCTGCCTTGGCAATGCCGGCAGCAGTCAGGGAAAC
This sequence comes from Faecousia sp., assembly GCA_045546835.1. Taxonomy (GTDB): domain Bacteria; phylum Bacillota; class Clostridia; order Oscillospirales; family Oscillospiraceae; genus Faecousia. Next base: position 13,806 of record JAZQDL010000028.1, on the reverse strand, counting down.
GGTACGGGCTTTTTCGTCTACAAAATAGTCGCAATCGTAATCGTCCTGAACCTCTTTGTCCTCGGTCTTGGCAAAGACCTGTTTACGCAGGGTGGAAACAAAGTAATCTGCCATCTCATACAGCTTGGAGGACTCCTCGCCCTTGCCGGAAATGATCAGGGGGGTGCGGGCTTCATCAATGAGAATAGAGTCCACCTCGTCCACAATGGCAAAGGTATGTCCCCGCTGGACCAGCTCCTGCTTGTAGATCGCCATATTGTCCCGGAGATAGTCAAAGCCCAGCTCGTTATTGGTGCAGTAGGTAATGTCTGCGGCGTAAGCCTCCCGGCGCTCTGCCGGCTTCATACCGGGGATCACCAGACCCACGGTCAGTCCCATATACCGGTAGACCTTGCCCATCCACTCAGAGTCACGCTTTGCAAGGTAATCGTTCACGGTAACAACGTGAACACCCATACCCGCCAGGGCATTGAGATAACAGGGAAGTATTGCCACCAGGGTCTTACCTTCACCGGTCTTCATTTCCGCGATCCGTCCCTGATGGAGCACGATGCCGCCCAACAGCTGCACCTGATAGGGCTTCATACCCAGCACCCGCCAGGCAGCCTCCCGGATGGCGGCAAACGCCTCCGGCAGCAGCTCGTCCAGTGTTTCGCCCTGGGCAATTCTTTCTTTAAAAAGGGCAGTTTTTCCCTTCAGTGCTTCTTCAGAAAGGCGGCTATATTCCTCTTCCAGCGCCAAAATTTTATCTACCGTCGGTTGGAGCTTTTTGATCTCCCGCTCAGAGCGCGTGCCGAATAGCTTTGTGAAAAGTCCCATAATTTTCCTCCCAGAGGCATAATTTTATTCATTATAGCATAGCCTGCGCAAAAATAATAGACCAATTTGTAAACAAAAAAACAGCATTTCAAATGCATCAGTAGGGCGGGGGCTTGCTCCCGCCGTTACTAACCTCCTAAAAAATAATAGCGGTAGCAAGCCCCCGCCCTACATTATCAGTTTGGTAGTTTTGTAACGATCCTCGGTACACGGGCGATCACCAGTGCCACGATAGCGGTAAATACAATCTCCGGAACCATATACATACCGTTATAAACAGCGCTGTACACCCAGCCAAGTCCTGCCGGACTCAGGCTTGCAACCAGCTGCGCGCCCCAGGCAGGGAAGCCATCCTGAGTGAAGTAATATTCTGCCCAGCTGGAAAACAGGATATAACCGGAGAGAATATGGGCAATAAATCTGCAGCCAAGGGCAACGATGCTTCCGCACATCAGTCCTACGCCGGGGTTTTTGATCTTATTGCGGAAGATACCGCCCAAACCCAGCAAGGTGTACGCAAGCACATAATCCAGCAAGCACATAATGATGGCATTGAGGATCATAGCATCATCCCCAAAGTAGCCGGGCAAAAATGCAGAAGACACCGTCTTCATACCGATCGCCATTTCCAGCAGTGCATAGGTGAAGGAAGCCACAAAGCCCCACTTCATTCCGTGGCGGTAAGAGATCAGCACCACCGGCAGCATACTCACAATGGTGATCTGTCCGCCAAAGGTCTGTTCCGGAATGAACATTTTGGCAATCAGCTCCAGCACAATGGCGATCGCCAGCAGCATTGCGCTTTCCGTAAGCCGTTTTGTTTTGTTTGTTTTCCGTTCCATAAAAATACCTCCTTATTTTTGCCTTTTAGGCGATGCGCAGATAACAATAGAGATTGCCACACCAGTGTGCGCACTGGTTCGCAATGACACCATTTTTTGCTGCGCAAAAAATGAATCGCATTGCGACCCGTCCAGGTGCAATGCGATACAAGGTATCTAATGCATCTTTTCCTACGACGGTACTGACCGTATCAGGTTCACGGGTCACGGCTACAAAGCCGTATCTCAGCCGGATGCATCCGGCCCCCCGAAGATGGATCTTTATGCGATTTGTGTGTATTATAGCACGGTTTTTACAAATGTCAAGCCATTTCCAAGGAAAGTTCCTTGCCACCCAAAATATGGAAGTGCAGGTGGAATACAGTCTGACCGGCATCCGGACCGCAATTGCTGACCACCCGGTAGCCATTTTTCAGGCCTTCCGCTTCTGCGATCTTGGGGATCGCTTCAAAAATATGTGCCACCAGATCACTGTTTTCCCCGGTCAGCTCCGCCACAGATGCAATATGGGTCTTGGGGATCACCAGAATGTGGGTAGGTGCCTGAGGGTTAATATCCCGGAAGGCATACACATTTTCGTCCTCATAAACCTTTGTGGAGGGGATATCCCCTGCAATGATCTTACAAAACAGACACTCCATTTTTACGCTCCAATCATATGAAATACACCGGCGCTTGCCAGCGACATAATAATACCCGCCATCACAACGCCTAAACAAACAGCAACCACTGTAGACTTAAAGCCCATATTCAGAAAGCTTGCGCCCAATGTGCCGGTCCAGGCACCTGTACCGGGAATGGGGATACCCACAAAGAGCATCAGTGCAACAAACAGGCCGCCCCGGCCCGTTGCCTTCACCAGCTTCTGGCCTGCCCGCTCGCCCTTGTCCAGCATAAATGTGCAGAGCTTGCCGATGTATTTTTGCTCTGCGCCCCAGCACAGAATTTTCCGGGCGAAAAAGTAAATAAAGGGGACAGGGACCATATTGCCAATGATACAAATGATCAAAGCAGGGATCTCATCGATTCCCATACCCTGGGCAATGGGTACAGCACCCCGCAGCTCCAAAATGGGTACCATAGACACAAAAAATGCGATCAGGTATTTTTTCAGCATAGCTTAGGCAATCTCCTTAACGATCACATAACCATCTACTAAGTTAGCACTTTCCAGCGCACCCTCAATTGCCACACTGCGGTCCATCAGGTCTGTAAGGATCACGCAGCCGTCCTTGCACTCGATGCGCATCACATTTTTCATAATCACCGTTTCCGGCTTCATTTCATTTTTATAAACTGTGGAAAGGCACATAATTATCCCTCCAGACTTTTGAGCACAACGGACAGGCGCATATTGCCCTTTTCAAAATCGGAAACTGCTGCCATCACCTGCTCGTAGGCGGCGTGACTTCCTGCCTTCTGAAGCTGGACTGCCAGATCTGCCAGCTCGTTGGCGTGGGCTGTATTGTGAGAAACCATATACTTCATCAGCGCCAGCAGCTCTTCCATCGGGGTATGCTCGCACTTACCGCTGCAGCCTGCACAGCCGCCGCTGCAATCGTGGCTATGGGTGTGGGTATGACCCTCTGCGTGGAGATGGTCGTGGCTATGGGGATGCTCGTGACCGTGTTCGTGCTCGTGGGCGTGTGCGTGGCTATGGGCAACACCGTCGTGGGTGTGCTCGTGGGTATGCTCGTGGGTGTGGCTATGGGTATGCTCGCCGCCCATAGAATGATCGTGTCCGATATGCATAGGAAATTCTCCTTTATTTTTTCTTTTATTATACGGGATGATTTAACCCCTGTCAATTACGCCTTTGAAGGCATCGTGGATCGAACCAATAGAGTACAGTGATCCGAAGCACAGTACTGCACCATCCTTACCTGCAAGCTCTATTGCCCGCTCAACACCGGCGCAGGTGCTTTCGCAGGCGATTGCATCAGCGCCCTTGTCCTGCAGATATTTTGCTAAGTCCTCTGCTTCCAGTTTACGGGGATTGTCCGGGGTAATGCACACAAATTTTTCCACCAGGGGCATCACCGGACGGTACATATCCGCATAGTCTTTGTCTGCCAGCACGCCGGTCAGGGCAATGACCTTTTTCCCCTGCAGATAGTCCTGAATGTTTTTCACCAGGGCTTCCAGGCACTGGGGGTTGTGACCGCCGTCAATAATAAACAGTGGCTCCCGGCTGACAATGTCAAACCGACCGGGCCAGCTTGCATCCCGCAGACCTTCGTAGATGTTCTGCTCGGTAATATTCCAGCCATTTTCGATCAGGGTGTCGGCAACACTAAGCACCACTGCCGCATTATGTAACTGATGGTCGCCCAACAGGGGCAGCATCAGATTTTTCCTTGCGCCGCAGTCAAACACCTGACCTTCTAAGCCGTGGCTGATCAGCTTCAGGCTTTCAAAATCCGCTTTTTTCAGCTTGCCGTTTTTCTGCTGGCAAACCTCCTCGAAAACCGCCTCAACAGAGGGGGTGCTGCGATAGACCACCGCATTGCCCTTTTCCTTGAAAATACCGGCTTTTGTACGGGCGATCTCCTCTACGGTGCTGCCCAGTACATCCGTATGGTCCAGGCCAATATTGGTAATGACCGCCACTTCCGGCGTAGCGATCACATTGGTGGCGTCAAATTCGCCGCCCATACCAACCTCCAGCACCACGATATCGCAGTGCTTCCGCTTAAAATACTCAAAAGCAATGCAGCACACCAGTTCAAATTCTGTGGGGCATTCCTCCATAGAGTCCGCAAGGGGCTTGACATATTCGGTGACTGCCACTAAGTCCTCGTCGCTGATCTGCTCACCGTTTATCTGCATCCGCTCGTGGAAGCGGTAAATGTAGGGAGAAGTATAAAGGCCTGTGCGGTAGCCGGCTTTTTGCAGGATAGATGCGGTCATTGCGGCCGTAGAGCCCTTGCCGTTTGTGCCGGCAATGTGGACAAATTTCAGGCTGTCCTGGGGGTTGCCCATCTTTTCCAGAAGGGTCTGGGTTCTGCCAAGCCCCGGAACACTACCCTTCCAGAATACGCTGTGGATATATTCAATCGCTTGTTGCGCGTTCATTCTTCTCTTTCCTTTCAAATTTCAGTTTGACGAACTGTTGTATCGTAGGGCGGGGGTTTGCTCCCGCCGCTAAAAAGCTCAGTTATCGACGGCGGGAGCAAGCCCCCGCCCTACCTTTATTGCTTTTTGTTTTTCGGAGGCCAGACACCCAGCCGAGTAAATACATTTACCTTCATCAGCATATAAATGATCAAAGCTTCCACTACCAGCATAATGGCAAACTGCACGCTGCGGGTGCTTAAGTAATACAAAACGCCCTCTGCAAAGGTCCCGTCAAAGTAAAGATATGCCAGCGCACAGCTTTGGTACAGCACCGAGCCAATTGCCACAGGGAACAAATAGCTCAGCACCAGGCGTGGCAGGGAAAAGCGCTTTTGCAGATACTTCTGAAGCAGTCCGCCAAACAAGCCGTACAGCACAGCGGGCAGGCACAGAAGGGGATTGAAGCCGAACTGCATAATGCTTCCCAGAAAATCAGCGGCAAAGCCGGTCAGGGCGCCCATCACCGGGCCGAACAGAAGTCCTGCCAGAAACAAGGGGAATTTATCTGCCGACCACCGAACACCGCCGGCTACAGAAAAGGACAGCATCCGTGCCATAATAATGCTCAATGCCGCAAGCATTGCGCAGTAGGCAATGGATTTTGTTGCAACGGGAATGTTTCGTTTCATAATAAAAAACCTCCATTTATGCAGGCATCCCGGCAGCTTCCCTGCGATGGGTCATCCGTTAAAACAAAAGCCCCTCGTGCATACGCACAAGGGGAGTCATCACGGATACACACACCGGCAGGAAAACGCAGCATAAGCCAGACCGTCTGCCCGACCGAGTATCGCCTTCCATAAAGGAGGTTGTCCTTTTATGGCGCAGCGGGTGCGGATACCTCATCGCGGACAGGGTCCTTCGTCTGTCACTCAACTCCCCATTTTGACAGCACTTCACGCGAGGTCTCCTACTCTGTTCCTCTGTATCATACATCAGAAGGGGAAAAATGTAAACTACTTTTTTTACTTTTCAGAAGGTTTTCGCAATGGCTTATTCATTATATTTACATAATTTGTGGATAATGATGAAAAAACTTCTCAAAACGCGTGAAAAACCCTTGCTTTTTGTGCGATATTGCTTTATAATCAAGTTAAATCCATAGAGGGTCGAGAGGAGGGAATATCTTATGGCTGAATTGATCGCTGTTCTGTCCGGAAAGGGCGGTACAGGAAAAACTTCTGTCTGTGCCGGTCTTGCGCAAGCGCTGGCACAAAGCGGCGAACAGGTCCTGTGTATTGACTGCGATGCCGGTCTGCGCAATCTGGATATTTCCCTTGGTCTGAGCCAGTTTAGCGCCCTGTCCTTTCTGGACATCTGTCAGGGCGGCTACGCTCTGGATATGGCTGTGCGCCACCCTCTGTATCCTACCCTGGCATTTCTGACCGCACCGGTCAGCTGTCCTGCAGAGGAAATCGACCCCGATGCCTTTGGTACAATGCTGGATGCTGCCCGCAAGTCTTTTTCCTATGTTCTGCTGGACGCACCTGCCGGGATCGATGCCGGCTTCCGACTGGCTGCCCGATTTGCCGACCGGATCTTGCTGGTTACCGGTCCGGACCCTGCTGCCATCCGGGATGCTGCCCGTGCAGCCGACGAGCTGGAGCAGATGGGCAAGACCAATGTGCGGCTGATCGTCAACCGGATCAGTAAGAAAATAGCCGTCGCTATGCACCTGACCGTGGATGACATTATGGACAGCTCCGGACTTCCCCTGATGGGTCTCGTTCCGGAGGATGACAATGTGATTATGGCAACAGCCTTTAAGCAGCCCCTGCTTGCCTTTACCAAAAAAGGAGCGGCAGCAGCCTGCCGCCGGATCGCCAAACGCCTCCAGGGTATGAAAGTCCCTGTGAAGATATAGAAAAGGAGTGAGCGTTTTGAATATTGCATTTTTGGCCCACGATAAGAAAAAGGAACTGATGGTACAATTTTGCACCGCCTACAAGAGCGTGCTGAGTAAGCATACCCTGTTCGCTACCGCCACCACAGGCCGCCTAATTGCAGACAACACCGGCCTGCCTATTACCTTGCTCCTGTCTCATAAGCAGGGCGGTCATCAGCAGATCAACGCCCGGATTGCCTACAACGAGATCGATCTGGTACTGCTGTTTACAGACCCCAATGCAGTAGATCCCTGGGACGACAGTCAGATGATGGATACCATCCGTCACTGCGATAAGCACAATGTTCCCATTGCCACCAATCTCGCCAGCGCGGAAATGCTCATTATGGGCCTGCAGCGGGGCGATCTGGACTGGCGTGAGGTCTACCACACCAAGCCGAAATATTAATTTTATATAATGTAGGGCGGGAGTTTGCTCCCGCCATACCATTTGAGAGGTATTTATAATGGAAATTATCAAACCCCGGACCCTGTCCGGCTTTATGGAACTGCTGCCGAAAAAGCAGGCACATTTTGAAAAAATGGTGCAAATCCTGCGGGATACTTATTCCCTCTATGGCTTTGCACCGCTGGACACCCCCGCCATCGAGGATGCCAAAATTCTGCTAGCAAAGGGCGGCGGCGAGACCGAAAAGCAGATCTACCGTTTCCAGAAGGGCGACAGCGATCTGGCGCTGCGTTTTGACCTGACTGTGCCTCTGGCAAAATATGTGGCGCTCCACTATAACGACCTTTCCTTCCCCTTCCGCCGGTATCAGATCAGCAAGGTCTACCGGGGTGAGCGGGCACAGCGGGGCCGTTTCCGAGAGTTCTATCAGGCAGACATCGACATCATCGGCGACGGCAAGCTGGATATCCTGAATGAGGCAGAAATTCCCGCAATTATTTATAAGGTGTTCCGTGGCTTTGGCTTAAACCGTTTCCAGATCCGGGTGAATAACCGGAAGATCCTTACCGGCTTTTACGGTATGCTGGGTCTTAGTGAAAAGAGCGGCGACATTATGCGCACCGTGGACAAGCTGGATAAGATCGGTGCAGACAAGGTGTCCCAACTGCTGATTTCTGAATGCGGTCTGACGGAAGCTCAGGCAGCAGAAATTCTGAAGTTTATTTCTATCCGGGGCAGCAATCAGGAAGTGCTGCGCGCACTGGAAGGCTATCTGGGTAAGAATGAAACCTTCGATCTGGGCTTTGCAGAGCTAACTGCTGTTACCAAAAATCTGTCCGCCTTCGGTGTTCCGGAGGAGAATTTTGGTGTAGACCTGACCATTGCCAGAGGTCTGGACTATTATACCGGCACTGTTTACGAAACCACCCTGCTGGATCATCCGGAGATCGGCTCTGTGTGCTCCGGCGGCCGGTACGACAATCTGGCTGGCTACTACATTGATAAGGCGCTGCCCGGTGTTGGTATTTCCATTGGTCTGACAAGACTTTTCTATGTGCTGGACGAGCAGGGACTACTCAATCCGGAAATTCCCAGTGCGCCGGCAGATGCCCTGGTGCTGCCGATGACCGATGACCCTGCCCCTGCCATCTCTCTGGCAGAAACCCTTCGTGCAAAGGGCGTGCGGGTGCAGCTTTATGGCGAACAGAAAAAGTTTAAGCAGAAAATGAGCTATGCAGACAAGCTGGGCGTTCCCTTTGCAGTACTGCTGGGGGAGGATGAGCTTGCGGCCGGTAAGTGCTCTGTGAAGGATATGCGCTCCGGTGAGCAGATCACCGTCACACCGGAAGAAGCTGCTAGTCACATCTTAAGCGCCCTTGCAGGGAACACCCCCTTGATCTTAGAAAAATAAACAGCCCTTTCGACCCCTAAGGAGATACTCTAATGTTACAAGTTTTTTCAGCAACGCTGGGTGCAATGCTGACAATGCTGATCTGTATGCTGGTCGGCTTCGTTCTGGGAAAAAAGCATATCGAGCCTGCAGGAACAGATTCTGTCCTGTCCAAGCTGTTGAACTTTGCTTTGGCACCGGCTCTGACCTTTCACACATTTTTTAAGAACTTCAATCTATCCACCCTTTCGCAAAACTACAATCTGATCCTGTATAGCTGTCTGATTATGGTCGTGGCCATTGTGTTGGCTGCGCCCTTGTCCGGTCTGTTTATAAAGAAAGGCTATGGGCGAAATGTATACAAGTATGCCATTGCCTTTGCCAACTACGGCTATATGGGAGATGCCATTATCCTGGCACTTTTCGGGGATCAAATACTTTTCTACTATATGCTCTTTAAGATCCCAATGCAGATCGTCACCTACAGCTGGGGTATGGCACAACTGATTCCCGGCAAAAAGGGCTTCAAAGGTACTTTTGTCCGTATTGTCAATCCCAACACCCTTGCTCTGGTCCTGGGTATCATTGCAGGCCTTTTGAATTTGAAGGCCTATACTCCGGTATTTCTGACAGACGCCCTGCAAAGCCTTGGAAAATGTATGGGTCCCATTGCAATGGTCCTGACCGGCTTTGTTGTGAGTAACTTTGATACGAAGAAAATGCTTTCCAACGGAAAGGTCTATGCGGTAAGCTTCCTTCGGCTTCTGGTCCTGCCGGCACTTTACTGCGCGCTGCTATTCTTTGCCGGCGCAGATCGGCAAACGATGGTCCTGACACTGGTGGCATATGCCGCTCCCCTGGGGCTGAACACGGTGGTGTTTCCCGCCGCCTATGGCGCAGACACTTCTATTGGCGCCGGTATGGCGCTAATCTCCAATGCCCTTGCGATCCTCACCTTCCCGCTGATGTACGCACTGCTTTCCATCATTATATAAATATGGTTCCCCAAGGGGCTGCTGCATTTCTGTAGTAGCCCCTTTCCCTTCCCTTTTTGTGCGCCAAATTTCAGTTTGACAATGCCTTCCTCTGGGGGAAGGCAACGTCAAGCCATAATATGACAAAAAAGGAGGCATCTCGACAGAGATACCTCCTGAAATATTATCTTACGCTGCGGATGGCAGTATTTACGCGCCGGGTCAGCAAACTGTCTGTCGCTGCCGCCGGGTTGATCTGGGTGATCTGCGTTCCCACTGTGATGATCCGGCGGGCACACAAATAATTACTGGAGCACCAAACGCCGTCCAGCTCTGCATAGCAAATACCCTTGCTGCCGGCGTGAATAACCTGGCCGTCACCGGCATAGATGCCCACGTGATTTACGCCACCCATAGAAGGTCCAAAGAAGATCAGGTCGCCTACCTGCAGTCCTTCCCGGGATACGATCACACCCTGCGCCATCTGACCGCTGCACATCCGTGCCAAGCTGTAGCCGTTGTTCTTATACACGAAGGAAGTAAAGCCGGAGCAGTCGAAGGCATTGGGGCCTGTTGCTCCATAAACATAGGGGTCGCCCAGCTGCTTTTTTGCCAGCTCCAGAATTGCCGCACGCAGAAGCAGTGCATCTGCCATTGTCCGGGTTTCCATTTCGGCAGTGTGGGCAGAGTCTTTTTTACATTTAATATAGTATTCGCCGGTTTTTCTCTGTTTTACCTGAGAGGTGGCTATGTAGCCGGTGGAGTCGTAGCAATCGATCTTGTAGTAATCTCCCTGCTGATCCAAAATCTGAACGAGCGTGCCATTCTCCATTCTGCCGATCACGCGGCTTCTGGCGGAAGGTCCTTTATAGATCAGGCAGGTAGCGATCGTTTCCGGTTCTTCTGCTGTTTCTTCCGCCGTGGCTGCCACAATCGGCAGTGTGCCAAATACGCATATAAGACACAGCACCAGACAGAAGATCCGCATTCCCCAGGATCGGATTTCAGTCATAAAAAATTCCTTTCAAAATTACATTTCCATTTCCAAAAGTTACAATACGGTTACGAATTATAACACGAGTAGGCACATCTGTCAACCCCTTTTTTCTTTACCATTTTTATGGCATTCCCTATATAGCGCAATTTTACCCCTCGATTTATCCTTCTCTGTGGAGGAAACAAGTCGTTTTTGTCTTAAAATTTCTTGCAACTATATCATTATGTAAACAAAACGGCGTGGTCTAAACCACACCGTTTTGTTACTAACCGGATATTCTGTCTGTTATTGCGAAGCCGCGTAGCGGCTGTGGCAATCTCAAAAACGACCTTGTACCAGGAGATTGCCACGCCAGTGTGCGCTACTCTTCGCAATGACGTGGAAATACGATAGCTGTTCGTTATAATTGTCAATTGTCAACTCTTTATCAGCTTTCCATCTGCTTCCCCAGGAAACCTGCTACGGTCTGCGCCAGCTTCTGGTCGGATTCTGCAAGGGGCATATCATTCTCCCCCATCAGCAGCATTACGCAGCCCATCAGGTCACCCTGACACAAAATGGGCGCTGCCACTCCAAGATGATACTTGTCGGAGGCTTCCGTTGCCTTGATCATCTCGCCGCCGGATATATAGCGGTAATTCTTCCGCTGCTCCATCAGCTGGTCCAGCTCCTGAGAATTGGGCTTGTCCATCAGCTCCCGCTTGGGCGCGCCGGACAGGGCAATAATGCTGTCCCGATCGGAAACCGCCGCGATCCGTCCGGTGTTGGAGCCAATGGACTCGCAGATCTGGGCGGCAAAATCCTGCAGATCTCCCATGGGGGAATACTTCCGGAAGATCACGCCCCCATCCTTCTCCGTATAAATCTCCAACGGATCTCCCTCACGGATTTTAAGTGTTCTTCTAATCTCCTTCGGAATCACAATTCTTCCCAAATCGTCTACTCTTCTGACAATTCCTGTTGCTTTCATATATCTTTCTCCTTTTCTGCAGGGTATAAAGCCTCCCTTGTGCAAAGGGAGGTGGCTGTCCGAAGGGAGACGGAGGGATTGTCTTTTTCGATACATTACAATCCCCCAGTCAGCTCCGCTGACAGCCCCCTTTACACAAGGGGGCCTTTTCCCGTGCCTACAATAATTTTACAAATTACGCTGTTAGTATCTGTAAACTGACGGAGATTATACCGCAGGATTTACTTTTTACATTTGCCGTGCTATGATAAATAAAAAGGCGGTGATTGAATGCGCAATACAAAGACAACTCAAGAATTGTATGAACAACTTCTCAAAATGCCCGACCTACACTCTTATCCAGAATTAGATGGTGAAAAACTGATTTGGAAATTATACGATAACGCTTATGTTCACGCCTATTGTGATAGCTATGATACCTATATTGGTATTATTAGCACATCACTGTCTTGTCCTTCAACCCATTGGCACCCCGACGAAGAGGATATGCTTGATGAACTGTACTCTCTTGGTAAAAAGGGAAACATTCTTGTTTTGAAAAGTTTTTTAATGGGCATGGGAACAGGCGTTTTCTATCTCGGTGAACCCGAAAAATATCGTTTCAGCAAAAAGAGAACATGGCATTGGGGCAAATTGACATATTTAGAGCAGAATAATTAAGGCGGTGATTTTGTGAAAATTCAGCTTCTTGAAAATGCTTTGGAAATTCGGAACAAATTTATAAATAACTTTGTACTATCTTGGGGTGAATTTCAAATCAAGCAAAGAGATTCGATTGCTGAAATGGCAAAGAATAAATATGCCATTGATATTAACTGGTATAAGCAAGCATATCTGTGGGACAAATTAAACTTTGATTTTTCAGTCGCCACATTTTCAGGCGCTCTTTCAGAACTCAAAACTCACGCAGGAAAAGTGTTAATTATGTCAGAAGACGAAACACTTTGTTGCCCAAGTGAATTATTTTATAATAACGAAAAGATAAAAAATTTCGTTGCACAAGTTGACGTTGAAAAATTAGCAAAACTTATTGAAGATGAATGGTATGATTCTTACAAATGGGCAGCACAGAATATGTATAACCCTAATCCGATTTTACCCGAAGATTTATATGTATTCGATGAATCAATGACTTGGCTTGTTGTGTTTACACACGAAACCACCGATTGGGAATTTGATGAAAATAATCCAATGAAACAAGCTGAAACTCGTTACTGCATCATATACAAATAAGACTATTAAAGCGGAGTGAAAACACTCCGCTTTTGTTATGTATAAAAACCGCCTAAAACCATAAAATTAGGGGCTTGTGTTCAATAGGGGAAACTGCCGTTAAACCCAGTGTTTATGCGCCTTTCAAGCGGTTTGCCCTATTATAACACAAGCCTCAACACGGCGGACGATACCTGTAGCTTTCATATATATCTATCTCCTTATTTTACAAATTACGATGCTATTATTTGTAAAAGGGGAAGATTTATACTGCGTGATTTACTTTTTGCAGTTGCTATGTTATTATTGAAATGAAAGGAGTGAGTTGTAGTGGCTACCAAAAAGAACCTGCGCACCTTTTCTGTAATCCTTATTGTTGCAATCCTGCTTGCAATGAGTGCTTGCACTGATAACGAAGCACAAATAAACATAGAAGAATGCTACCAAATTCGTACCAACAGCGATTTGACATATTCTTATGAGATTACAAATCTAAAAGGAAAAGTAATCTATTCAGAATCATCTGTAATCAAACCACCTACGGTAAGGCTATTATCCAACTCCGTTTTAGAGGTTTCCGCGCAAGCCGGAACCGGTTTGTCCACAACCAGATCTGTTTTTTGCGATATAAAAACCAGCAACGTTTCCGACACTTTCTATTATGTCTTAGGGGCGAAAGACGATTACGTATTCTATGTTAAATACATAGACAAAGTGCATACTATTGTTTGCCAAAAAATTTTCGATTCTGAAGAACTCACACAAGAGTATAGAGTTGAGGATGATCTTATTGTTCTGAATTCCTTTAGTAAGGCAGATTTCGGGACTGAAGGTGTTGCCACAATTTCCTACTTAACCGGCGATACTGCAATACAGCAAGAATATATCCATATTTACTTTGGAGACTAAAAGCGAGGTGAATTTCACCTCGCTTTTGCTATGTATAGGTCAAAATATGTAGTTTTGTGTAAATTGAGTCCAATCAAAAACTGCTAAAAGCCCAGTATTTATACGGGTTTCGACAACTTTTGCCCTATTATAACACATTCCTCCACCCGACGAACAATTCCTGTTGCTTTCATATATCTTTCTCCTTTTACGATACATTTGGCGGGCGGATGATATCCGCCCCTACATTAGAAATGTTGGTTTGCGCTTGTAGGGGCGGCAATCTGCCGCCCGCGGGCGGTC
>JAZQDL010000027.1:0-17479 GCA_045546835.1 Faecousia sp. | reverse complement strand
TTATTCCATTTCTACCATTTCTTCCTTCAGCTCGCTGCGGCGGATCAGGAAGCGCCGGATGGCAAACAGGCCTGCAATACAGGCAACACAGGCTACATTGCTCCAATAATTGTTGTGATTGAGGATCACGTGGCGGGTAATCGCCACGGTCAGCACCTCCAAGATGCTTGCGGGGGTGGTGTCAATGAGCATACGCACAAATTCAAGACCCACCACGATGGTCAGGATCTGGTGTAAATATGTATCCATATCTCCCAGATAACCGCTGACGGTGATCATCCGGTAAAGCTCCATACCCAGGGCAACCACCAGAACGATCAGGGTAATGGCAGCGATCGCCCGCTCAATAAAATGCAGAATTCTCCGGAAGATATGCTCTACCCGGTGATCGTGATGCTCCTGCCGCTGCATTCGTGCCTGCAGATTGGGATCGGAAGATTTCTGTGTGTTCATAGTGCGCCTCCTTTTATTTTGTGGTCAGACCGGTGTTGTTTTTTGGCTTTTTCTGCTGATTAAGCCAGATCTTCATAACCAGGCTATGGGGCAAAAGCTTCACCAGAAGCACCTGCGCCTTCACAGGAAAACCGTGGATGGAAACCTGCTTCTTGGTCTTGTACAGATCCCGTAGACCGGTTGCCACCACATCCTTTGCTTCATACAGCCGATTAAAATACTGGACTTCGTTATCATTTGTCTGGAAAGCGTGATTAAAAAATTCTGTTCGCACCCAGCCCGGGTTCATTGCCATCATCCGGATGCCCCGGGGGCGCAGCTCCTCGTTCATTGCCCGGCTGTAGCTGAGGACAAATGCCTTGGTTGCACCGTAGGTGGTGATATAGGGCACAGGCTGGAAGGCAGACAGGCTGTCCAGCTGCAGAATATGGCTGCCGCTGCCCATATAAGGAAGGGTGATGCGGGTCATCATTACAAGCGCCTTGCAGTTAAGATCGATCATCCGGCTGTCGTCTTGGAGAGAAACCTTCTCGAAAGAGCCAAATTTTCCGAAGCCTGCGGCATTGACAAGGAGCTTTACATCCGGCTTTTCCTGTTCCAGCAATGCGGCAAATTCCCGGAAGCTCTCTTCCTTGCAAAGATCCAGAGAAATTGCCCGCACAGGCACAGGGGATGGGGTTTGCAGCGCCTTCAGGGCATCCTCTCGCCGGGCAATTGCCCAAATTTCATCCACTTTCACATAGGAGGTCAGCTGAAAAACAAATTCTTTTCCCATACCGGAGCTTGCCCCGGTGACGATTGCAATGGTCATAATCGATCTCCTTTATAACACACAATCTATCGTATTACCTCGTAGGGACACCCCTCCCGGGGTGTCCGCGGACACCGCAGGAGCGGTGTCCCTACAATATAAATTTTGCTGCGTTCAAAAGCACTTCTTTTTCGTTAGGGAAGGTTTCATCCTGCACTTGCTCTAATAGTTTTGCAAGGCAAGCGCCGATAGCAGGTCCGGGGGTAAAGCCCAATTCTATCAGATCCTGTCCGTTGATGGCAAGATCCTTGATTGTCAGGCACGCTTCCTCCAACAAAATTTCTTCCAGCAACACTTCTATCTGGGAGAATCCAGGGTCGGAATCCACTACACCCTTGCCTGCAAAATCTGCTTTTTGCAAGGTGAGCATTTTGCGCACGGTTTCTTCCCCGTACTGACCGAGCCGGCGGCGAAGAATCCGCTTGTCCGGCTCTAAGAGGGTCATATGCTGCTTGATCAGCAGCACCACCTGCTCCCGCAGGGCAGTAGGCGCTTTCAGCCGCCGCAAAATATCGTCGGCAATTTCTGCACTTAAATGGGCGTGTCCCTTAAAATGCCCCCGTCCGTTTTCATCCATTGTAAATGCAGCGGGCTTTCCTGCATCGTGCAGCAGCGCTGCCCAGCGAAGGGCAAGATCGTCTGCCACACCTTCCACAACAAGGGTAGTATGGGTGAACACATCGTATGCGTGGTGGGGGGTATGCTGCAAAAAGCCAACAGCAGGCTTCAGCTCCGGGATCACCGCTGTCAGCACCGGTGCAAACCGCCCAAGATCATCGGCAGTTACCAATGGGAGAAGTTTACATAACTCGTCGAAGACCCGTTCTTTGGCGAGCATCTCCATTCGGGGCGCAAGCTCGATCATCGCCTGCAGTGTTTTTTCTTCCGGTTCCAAACCGAAGCGCACTGCAAACCGCACCCCACGCAAGATCCGCAGGGCATCTTCTGTAAAGCGGGCAGTGGGATCACCCACTGTCCGTAAGAGCTTGTTTTCTAAATCGGCTTGTCCGCCGAAGGGGTCTATATAGCCGGTTTTCGGGGAATAGGCCATTGCGTTAACAGTAAAATCCCGGCGGGCAAGGTCCTCCTCCAGTCCGGATACAAACCGCACCCAGTCCGGATGGCGGCTGTCCTGATAGCCCCCTTCTGTACGGAAGGTGGTGATCTCGATCACTTCCCCGTCCATCACCACGCCCACAGTTCCGTGCTTTTCGCCGCTGCGTACCAGGGAATACCCTTCAAAAACCCTTGCCGTTTCCCCCGGCAGAGCATTGGTGCAAAGATCATAGTCGTGGGGCGTTAGTCCCAGCAGGGCATCCCGGACACAGCCACCCACCCCATAAGCGGAAAAGCCTGCCTGCTCCAGCGCACGGATGCACAGGCTTACATTTTCAGGCAAAAACACGGCTTACGCCTCCTCCGGCTGCTGCCGACCTCTGCTCACAGAGCACAGATCCAGTGCCAGATAGACGATCATAGCCAGATAGAATATCCGATTGCTTCCCACCAGAGAAAGGCAGCAGAAAAACAGCGCAGCCTGATTGCAGAATACCAGCCAGATCCTGCTGCCCTTCTGCACATCCAGCACCGTGTTGTGATAGCCGGTGAGCATCAAAAACACACAGGCAAGCAGAGGGAAAAGGTAGGCCTGCACCTGGGGCTCAGAGCCCCAGATCCTGCAATTGCAGACAGTAAACAGCATAAAAAAGACAGTCAGAAGGGTATGCAGCGCTACCGCAGGACGGCCGCCCTTCAGCCGCAAAAATGCCAGAAAAGCCATAGCGGCAGCGGCAGCCAAGCCTGCTGCAAAGGTTATGATCCCCAATCCGCCGCTGATTTTCAAAAAAAACAGTCCAGCATACAAAACACCTGCCGCGGCTACAACGCAGCCGACAGCACGGCCAATTCCCACGGGAAACAGCCGGCTGTATTTGGCAATGGGCGGAAGCTGCCGGGCGCACAGAAACACCACAGCCAGCACCAGTGCCAACAAAATATAAGTCAGGGGCAGTGCCGGATGGGAAGCGGGCAGCAGACCCTTTTCGTCAATACCGGACCGAAACCAGAGCTGCTGAACCAGCCCCAGACCGCCCGCACCCATTGTAAACCAGGGTAAAATCTTCGGGTTTAAGAATTTTTTCATATAATGACCTCCAGTCATTGGGAATAACATTCGGGTTTTCTGCTTACAGCATCACATACAGTCCGACAATTGCTGCCAGGACAGGCTGATGGAGCATATAGATCCAAAGGGATTTCCGTCCACACCAGCACAGAAACCGTAAAATGAAATTTTTATCATTGACCCGGGGCAGCAAGCTCTGCCTGCTGCGGTAAAGGGTCTTTCCCAGCACCGTACCCACCAGAAAATAACCCAGATTGGGAAGCAGCGGGAAATAATCTGAGGAAGTAAAGCCATAGCAGGGAATGCCAAAGGGTACCAGCCAAAACCCGGAGAGGCGCACATTGTCTGTAAGATATAAGCCCCCGGCGATCATAGCTACACCCAGTATCAGCAAAGCCCAGGAAGGAAGCTTGCGAAACACCGGCCACAGCAGCATACAGGCACCCAGACAGTGCAGCACACCGAAGTAGATAATGATACCTTTCCCGGTAAATTGCAGCAGATACATCCCCACAGTTACCGCCGACACCACCAGTCCGCAGCCAAACACCACAAGGCCTCGCCGAACAGGCCGTGCACCCAAGGTGACACAAAGACCGGACAGCACCAGAAAAGTGGTTGCGCACAGTTTCTGAATGATGTTATACAGGGTCAGGTCTTTCAGCGCCCATACACTGAACAAAAACACCAGATCGTAGGTCAGATGAAGTCCGATCATAACAAGGAGCGACAGTCCCCGCAAGGCATCCAGTTCCCAAATTCGTTTTCCCATAAGCAACTCCTGTCTATAATGTGATATTATACCAGTATTACAGATCAATTTCCAGTCTTTTTATAAAATAAAAGGGTTGATTTAAACAGGAAATCTCTGTATAATATATTTTCAAAGGAAAAGAACCTGATTGGGAGGCTAGAATATGAAAAACAGCGAGAAAACACTGGATATGATCGTGACCCTGTGCAAAAACCGGGGTTATGTGTACGCAGGCTCTGAAATTTACGGCGGTCTGGCAAACTCCTGGGACTACGGTCCTTTGGGCGTGGAATTTAAGAACAATGTGAAGAAAGCCTGGCTGAAGAAATTTGTTCAGGAGTCCGACTATAATGTGGGTCTGGATGCAGCCATCCTGATGAATCCTCAGACCTGGATCACTACCGGTCACGTTGGTTCTTTCTCCGATCCTTTGGTAGATTGCAAGGGCTGCGGCGCCCGTCACCGTGCGGACAAGCTGATCGAAGAAGCAGAAAGCGGCAAGGACGTCAATGTGGACGCAATGAGTCCTGCAGAAATGAATGATTTTATTGCCGGGCACGAGGATGTGGTCTGCCCCAACTGCGGCAAGCACCACTTTACCTCTATCCGCAACTTCAACCTGATGTTCCAGACTAAGATCGGTGTTACTGAGGACTCCTCCTCCACCTGCTATCTCCGTCCGGAAACGGCTCAGGGTATTTTCGTCAACTTTGCAAACATTCAGCGCACCACCCGCAAGAAGCTGCCCTTCGGTGTCTGCCAGGTAGGCAAGGCATTCCGCAACGAGATCACCCCCGGCAACTTCACCTTCCGTACCCGCGAGTTTGAGCAGATGGAGTGCGAATTCTTCTGCCAGCCCGGCACAGACCTGGAGTGGTTTGCTTACTGGAAGGACTTCTGCAAGAACTGGCTGGTGAGCCTGGGCATCAAGGAAGAGAGCCTGCGACTGCGTGATCACGAGCCTGCGGAGCTTGCCTTCTATTCCCGTGCTACCACCGACATTGAGTACCAGTTCCCCTTCGGCAACGGCTGGGGCGAGCTGTGGGGTATTGCAGACCGTACTGACTACGATCTGGGCCGCCATCAGAAGGAATCCGGCAAGAGCCTGGAGTATTACGATCAGGAAAAGGGCGAGCACTACATTCCTTATGTTATCGAGCCTTCTTTGGGCTGTGACCGTGTGGCACTGGCTTTCCTGTGCGAGGCTTACGATGAGGAAGTTGTGGGTCAGGACAAGAACGGCAAGGACGATGTGCGTACTGTTCTGCGTCTGCATCCGGCACTGGCACCCTTCAAGGCTGCTGTGCTGCCTCTTTCCAAAAAGCTCAGCCCCAAGGCAGAGGAAATTTATCACGAGCTGCAGAAGGACTTTATGGTGGACTTTGACGATGCCGGCTCTATCGGCAAGCGTTACCGCCGGGAGGACGAAATCGGCACACCCCTTTGCATCACTGTGGACTTCCAGACTGTGGGCGACGAGAACACCCCTGCAGATGATTGCGTCACCGTCCGTGACCGTGACACGATGGAGCAGGTCCGCATCCCCATCAGCGAGCTGAAGAATTATATCGCTGAAAAATGCCGCTTCTAAGAGAATAACAAAACAGACAACCACTTTTGTGGTTGGCTGTTTTTGCGGACGGATGTGGGCATCCGCCCCTACGGTGTAATCTTTCGTTTTATGTGTAAGGGACGATGCCTTCATCGTCCCTTACCAATTCTCCCCTTGCTTTGAAAGCATCCACTTTTTAGGGTTGTTCTCAATATATTCCCAAATCTCATTATAATCCTGCTGATTGCGGATCACGTGGTCATAATAGGATCGCTGAAAAATTGACGCACCGATTTCTTTGACAGTCAGGGTCTTAATAGACCGTACAATGCTTGCCACCCTGTTTTGCGGGCGGGTATGGTCATACGATTCGTGCGTAGGGGACGATGCCCACATCGTCCCATTATCCAACCGAATGATCATATGGATGTGGTCAGGCATAATTACATATTTTTCAACCTCGGGGGCGTTGCGGATGTATTTTTCCGCAATTTGTCCGTAAGGTTTTGGGACGATGTGGGCATCGTCCCCTACAATCCGGCTTAAAACATTCTTTCTGTCTTGGGTGCAAATCGTAATGAAATAGGCGCCGTTTTGGCTGTAATCATAATCCGGAATGCGATTTTGCTTTCTTACAGGGTGTTCTCTTTGCTTACAGGCATAGAAATATGCTTGTTTGAAATCCTCCAATGCACTGTAGCATTTTTCCAGGCCTTCGTAGACGGCTGGGGGATCGCAGACTTCTGCCTGAAGGAAATGCGGGATCGCCTGTTTGTACTGGGAAAGCTGCAAATATGCCTGTGCCAGCAGAAAATGGTGTTTTTCCCTATGGGTGTCAAGCGCCTGTAAAATACCGATACACTTTTCCGGTGCATTTTGCGCCAATGCAGATTTCGCAAGCAGAAACACTTCCCATTGGTCTGCCTCCACCCTATCCAAAAAACCGGCTTCGTAAGAAAGAAGCTGCCTGCGCCGTTCCAGCTCCGGGGTATAATAGGGGGTGGATTTTCCTGCTTTTTCTGCCCGTTCCAGCAGTGTCCGGGCATATTCTTTTCTTCCCTCGTCCAGCGCCTGCCGGGCAAGCTCCAAGCAGGTCAGTGCCTCCAAAAGCCACCGCTCCCGGTCAAAAATATCATCCGGTCCTTGATATTGCGCCAGCGCATCCAAGACTGCCTGACCGGTTACATTTCTTGCCCGTTCCATCACTGCCTGATTGGGGGAAACGATCGCTTGCTCTTCCAAAAAGAAGCTTACCGGCTTTCCCAGACGGGCGGCAAGATACCGCAGCGTATCCATAGAGGGACGGGCGCTGCCGTTTTCAATTTGGGAGAGCATATTGCGGGTGATCTCTTCGCCGCAAAGCTGCCGCTGGGACAGTCCCGCCTCCAGCCGTGCCTGCCGCAACCGTTCTCCTAATTCCATACCGCACCTCCGGGTAAATAATATTTACCTTACTATATCACAGTTTGCCACAGATTTCCACTGTTACAAAAAATTCATTTGCTATTTTTCTGCATTTGCCGTATAACTAATATAATGGGTTTGACGGATATTTGGCGGACACCCCGGGAGGGGTGTCCCTACACGCAAGATCGATAGGAGATCGTAGGGACACCCGTCCCCGGGTGTCCACATTCGGTTTGACGGATACATTAACGGAGGTGCTATATGAATATTTTTGACGGTCAGGGCCTGAAGAAAACAGCCGCTTCCCGGCTTTCTGATGCTGCCTATGATCCCCGCCTGCTGGTGCTGATCCATACGGGTGTATCCCTGGGTGCGGCGCTGCTGGTGGCGGTCGTCAGCTATATTTTACAGCAGAAGATCGGTACGACCGGCGGTCTCAGTGGCATTGGCCTGCGGAGTGTTTTAACTACCGCCCAGTCTTTTCTCCAGCTTATTCTCACCCTGCTGACTCTCTTCTGGGAGATCGGCATTGTGTTTGTTGCCATCCGGCTCGCCCGTGGGCTTACCGCAAGACCGGAAAGTCTCACTGCTGGCTTCCGCCGGTTCGGGCCGGTGCTGCGGCTGAAGCTTTTGCAGATGTTTTTGTGCAGCATTTTGGCAATGCCTTGTATGTATATCAGCGCGGCCATTTTCAGTATGACGCCCTTGTCCCAAGATTTTCAGGCACGGATACTCCCCATCTGGGAGCAGGCAATGGTTTCAGGCCAAATGGCCGAGCTGGACGCAGCTGCAATGGATGCGATCCTGCAGACGATGCTTCCCCTCATTCCTGTTTTTATTGTGGTATATCTGGCAGTGCTTTTGCCCCTTTTGTACCGTCTGCGGATGGCAGAATATGTGATTATGGACGATGCCCCCTGCGGCGCGCTGCCTGCCCTGATCGCAAGCTGGCGAATGACCCGGGGCCGGGCGCTGGCATTGCTGAAGCTGGATCTTAGCTTCTGGTGGTTCTATGGCCTGCAGGCACTTGCCATCGGACTGGCGTACTGCGATCAGCTTTTGCCCCTGCTGGGAATTTCCCTGCCGATCCCTGCCGACGGTGCATATTTCCTTTTCTACGGGCTGTATGTGGCAGCTGAGCTTGCGCTGTTCTGGCGGTTTGGCAGCCACCTGCATACCACCTACGCAGTCGCTTACGAGTCCCTTCGCATACAGCTGCCAATTCCCCCACAAAACCCCTTCCCCGGTCAGCCGGAGCAAATGTGAAATTCCTGGGCGTGTTGCAATTTTCCTTGCAGCACGCCTTTTTTGTCGCGTAGGGGACGATTGAGGCACATCGTCCCCAAAAGCCCTTCGAACACCTCCGCATTTATTGGGCGGATGTAGGCATCCGCCCCTACGGTGTAATCTTTCGTTTTGTGTGTAGGGGACGATGCCCTCATCGTCCCAAATCGACCCCGCAATCGCCGCGTTTATTGGGCGGATGCCTACATCCGCCCCTACGGGTGAGGGTTGGAACATCCCTGCGTAGGGGACGATTGAGGCACATCGTCCCTAAAAAACTTCGATCACCTCCGCATTTATTTGGCAAAAGACAAGCACTCTGGAAGAAATGTCCAAAAACATTGACTTTACGACATTTTTCGGGTAAAATTGATAAGATATTATTTGCGCAAAAACGCAAAGAAAAACCTGGTGCTTTTCAGCACAGCTGTATACATTTTCTGCGATAAACGCAGTGCTTCTGTATTTTGAAAGGAGTCTGACTATGAAACTGTACATCGACCCGGGTACGGGTAGTATGCTCTTTACGGTTCTGCTGGGTCTGATCGGCGCGGCAGTCTATTCTCTGCGTATGCTGTGGATCAAACTGCGCTTCGCCCTCAGCGGCGGAAAGTCTGCGGTGAGCACCAAAAAGATCCCCCTGGCGATCTTCTCCGATGACAAGCGGTATTGGACTATTTTTGCACCCATCTGCCGGGAGCTAAGCAAGCGGGGAATGGATGTGGTGTATATGACTGCGTCTGAGGATGACCCTGCCCTGGAGGTCTCTATGCCCCATTTTCAGGCGGAATTTATCGGCGCAGGCAACAAGGCTTTTTCCAAGCTGAATTTCCTAAAGGCTACCATCGTTTTCTCTACCACACCGGGTCTGGATGTGTATCAGTGGAAGCGCTCCAAGGATGTGGATTACTATATCCATATTTTCCATACTGCGGGCGAAGTGACCCGTTACCGGATGTTCGGCATTGACTATTACGATGCCCTGATGATCGCCGGTGACTATCAGGCAGACGATATCCGGGAGCTGGAGCAGCTCCGGGGTCTGCCTGCCAAGGAGATCGTTAAGGTGGGCATTCCCTATATGGACGAAATGGCTGCCCGGTTTGCCGCTGCCGGTCCTGCACCTGAACATCCCCGCACCGTGCTGCTTGCCCCCACCTGGGGCCCCAGCGCCATCTTCAGCATCCACGGGGGAAAAATCATCGACACCCTGCTGAAAACCGGCTATCACATTATTATCCGTCCCCACCCCCAGTCCTTTGCTTCCGAAAAGGAAATGCTGGATAAGCTAATGGCAGAATATCCCGAATCCGAACAGCTGGAATGGAACCGGGATACAGATAATTTTGAAGTCCTGCGCCGCAGTGACATCCTGATCTCCGATTTTTCCGGTGTTGTGTTCGACTTCTCTCTGATCTACGACAAGCCTGTGATCTACACCGATCCCAACTTCAACTTAGCGCCCTACGATGCCTGGTTCTTAAGTCATCCCCTGTGGACCTTTTCCGCATTGCCCCGGATCGGTCAGGAGCTGAGTGTTGATAATATGGAAAACATCAAGCAGCTGATCGATTCCTGTCTGGAAAATGCCCAGTATGCCCAAGGCAGAAAGGAAGTCCGGGAGGAAACCTGGGCATACTTCTCCGAGGGTGCTGTACGGGCTGCCGACTACATCGTTGCCAAATACGAGGAGCTGACACAGGACAAGCGGGAAGGCGAGGCTGAAAATGTCGCTGTTTGAGATTCTCGGGGCTGTTTTGATCGGTCCGCTGAAGCTGATCTTTGAGATCATCTTTTCTCAGGCTTACGGTCTGCTGAACAACCCCGGTCTTGCGGTGATCGTTCTGAGTTTTGCGATGAACCTTCTGGTGCTGCCCCTTTATAAGCGGGCAGATGCCATTCAGATCGAGGCGCGGGACACGGAAAACAGGCTCAAGGATGTGGTCACCCACATCAAAAAGACCTTCTCCGGCGACGAGCGGATGATGATCCTGCAGACCTATTACCGTCAGAACAACTATAGTCCTCTGTCTATTTTGAGCGGCTCGGTTTCTCTGCTGCTGGAGGTTCCCTTCTTTATGGCGGCCTATCAGTTTTTGTCTGATGTGGGTGCATTTACCGGTGCTTCCTTCGGTCCGATCCGGGATCTGAGCATTCCCGACGGACTCATAAACATCGGCGGCTTTACAGTCAATTTGCTGCCGATCCTGATGACTCTCATCAATGTAGTTTCCAGCTCCCTTTACTTAAAGGGCTTCCCCCTGAAAACCAAGATCCAGCTTTACGGAATGGCGCTGTTCTTTTTGGTGTTCCTGTATAACTCTCCGGCGGCACTGGTGTTCTACTGGACCCTGAACAACATCTTCTCCCTGGTAAAGACGCTTTTTTACCGGATCAAAAATTCCAAAAAATTTCTCAATGTTTTTCTGGCAATTGCCGGCGCAGGTCTGATCTTTGCCACCGGCTTTATTGACGACTACTGGAAAACCGCATTTTTGATCCTGCTGGGCTTGGCGGTGCAGCTTCCCTGGCTGCTGCCCCTGATTGCCAAAAAGCTGCCTGCAAAAGAAAAAGCAGCGCCTGCACCCAACACAAAAATATTCCTGCTGGGTGGGATGCTGCTGACGGTTCTGGTGGGCCTGCTGATCCCCAGCGCCTATATTTCCGCCTCTGTCCAGGAATATATCGATGTAAATTATTTTTATAATCCCATCTGGTATGTGGTAAACACCTTCTGTCTGTCTGCCGGACTGTTCTTGGTGTGGTTGTCCGTTTTCTACTGGCTGGCAAACCCCAAGGGGAAGGTTTTCTTCACCCGACTTACCTGGGTGCTCAGCGGCGTAATGCTTGTAAACTATATGTTCTTCGGCACAAGCTTAGGTGTGGTCTCTGCAGACCTGACCTATGAGGCGCAGGTTTTCTTCTCACGAAAGGAGCATCTGCTGAACATCGGCGCGATCCTTGTGCTGATCGCCGGACTGTATTTTGTTTCTGTAAAGTTCTCCAAGGGACTTACCTCGATCCTGCTGGTGGGTGTGATCGCCCTGACCGGAATGGGTACGGTCAACACCGTGAAGATCGCCCAGGAAGCCAAGGCAACCAAGGCGCAGATCAGCAGCTCCAACGAGAAACTTCCTGAATTTTCTCTGAGTAAAGACGGACAAAATGTTGTGGTCATTATGCTGGACCGGGCGATCGGACCGTTCGTTCCCTTCCTGATGGAAGAAAATCCGGAGCTTGCAGAACAGTTTGACGGTTTTACTTATTATTCCAACACCCTCTCCTATGGCGGCTTTACCAATTTCGGTGCGCCTGCGCTGTACGGCGGCTATGAATACACCCCCGTCAGTATGAATTTGCGGGAGGATATGTCCCTTGCAGATAAGCACAACGAAGCCCTGAAGGTGATGCCCACCCTCTTTGCTGACGCAGGCTATGAGGCAACGGTGATCGATCCCTCCTATGCAGGCTATCAGTGGATTCCTGACCTGAGTCTATACGATGATATGGAAGGGGTCACTGCCTACGCCGCAGAAGGAAGATTTAATAACATGGCAAGCCGCATCCGCCGCATTGAAGACAGAACCCGAAATTTCTTTTTCTTCAGTGTGATGAAGGCTGCACCGGTTTCTCTCCAGTCTGCTATTTATAACGATGGCAACTACCACGCACTGCCCTCTGAGGACACGGGGGACATTACCAGCGGTGTTTTGCCTGCGTTTATGAATGCGTATAATGTTCTTGCAAATATGGATACAATGACAAAGATAGCAACCGGCGAGGGCAACAATTATATGTTCCTCCGGTCCAATGTGACCCACGAGGCAACCATTCTGCAAGAGCCCTCCTTTACCCCCTCTAATGCGGTGGACAACAGCCTATATTATCCGGCTGAGGGTAAGACCATTACCGCAGGTGACCGTTCCTATCTGCTCAGCACCGAATATATGATCTCCCATTATCAGATCAATATGGCTGCCCTGATGCAGCTGGGCGATTGGTTCGACTATCTCCGGGCAAACGGAGTCTATGACAACACACGGATCATTCTTGTATCCGACCATGGTCGGAATCTTTCCATCTTTGACCAGGATGCCGATCCTTTTAAGGATATTGAGTACTATATGCCTCTTCTTATGGTGAAGAATTTCGGCGCAACCGGCTTTACCACCAACACCGAATTTATGACAAATGCGGATGTGCCTGCCCTTTCTGCAGCAGGTCTGATCGAAGCGCCTGTTAATCCCTTTACCGGCATCCCCGTTGACACCACTGGAAAAGAGAAGGACCGGTATGTGATCCTTTCCGGCGATTGGGATATTAACGAAAATAACGGAAATCAGTTTATGGCAGCCCAGTGGGCTTCCGCGCCGGAAGAGGTGTGGAATAAGGAAAACTGGGAATTCTATACAGAACCGGCTGTACTCCCACCGGCTGTGGGCAACGGGCAGCCTTAACCCTTTCAGTCACTACGGATCTTTTGCCACTATCACTTGCCGATTTAATCATCGGTTACTTCAGAAGGAGAAACGAAAAAATGTCGCTGTTAAATATCATCGGTGCCATTTTAATAGGCCCGCTGAAAATGATCTTTGAGATCATTTTCTCTATGGCCCATAAAATGCTCTACAATCCCGGAAAAGCAGTTGTGGTCCTGAGCCTTGCAATGAACATTCTGGTGCTGCCCCTGTATAAACGGGCAGATGCCATTCAGATCGAGGCGCGGGACACGGAAAATAAGCTGAAGGATGTGGTCACCCACATTAAAAAGACCTTTTCCGGTGACGAGCGGATGATGATCCTGCAAACCTATTACCGCCAGAACAACTATAGCCCCCTGTCCATCTTAAGCGGCTCTGTATCTCTGCTTTTGGAGATCCCCTTCTTTATGGCGGCCTATCAGTTTTTGTCCAATGTGGGCGCATTTACCGGCGCTTCCTTCGGTCCGATCGCGGATCTGAGTAAGCCCGATGCGTTGCTTTCCATCGGCGGCTTTGCCATCAATGTACTGCCCATCCTGATGACGCTGATCAATGTGGTCTCCAGCTCCCTTTACTTAAAGGGATTCCCCCTGAAAACCAAGATCCAGCTTTATGGTATGGCGCTGTTCTTCCTGGTGTTCCTTTACAACAAGCCTGCGGCGCTGGTGTTCTATTGGACCTTAAATAACGCATTCTCTCTGGTAAAGACCCTGTTCTATCGGATCAAAAATCCCAAAAAGATCATAAATGTCATTTTGGTTGCCGCCGGCGGGTATCTGATCTATTTCCTGCGTTATGCGGACGAAACCTGGAAATGGATTCTGCTCATCGAGCTGGCTGTGGCGCTGCAGCTGCCGTGGGTGCTTCCTCTGATCAAGGCAAAGCTGCCTGCTATGAAAGAAACAGCCGCTGTTCCCAATACAAAAATGTTTATTTTGGGCGGTCTGTTCCTGACGGCGCTGATCGGCTTGCTGATCCCTACCACCTATATTGCCGCATCCCCCCAGGAATATATTGACATTGACCTTTTCTATCATCCCATCTGGTATGTGGTAAACACCCTGTCTTTGTCTGCAGGTTTGTTCCTTGTGTGGCTGAGCGTGTTCTACTGGCTGGCAAGCCCCAAGGCAAAGGTGTTCTTCACCCGGCTTACCTGGGTGCTGGGCGGTGTAATGCTGGTAAACTATATGTTCTTCGGCAGAAACCTTGGCATTATGTCTGCGGATCTGATTTTTGAAACCGGTGTAAGCTTCGGCTGGCTGGAGGTGACGTTGAACATTGTGGTGATCCTTGCGCTGGCAGCAGGGCTGTACTTTGTTGCGACAAAATTCCCCAAGCAGATCACATCCATTCTACTGGTTGGCACCATCGCAATGGTGGGTATGGGCGTGTTCAACACTGTAAAGATCGCCCAAAATACCGAGGAAACCAAGCTCCGGATCGCCAACGAGGGAGAAGAGCTACCCAGCTTCCAGCTAAGCAAGGAAGGGCAGAATGTGGTGGTGATTATGCTGGACCGGGGCATCGGTGCGTATATTCCCTATATTTTCGAGGAAAACCCTGCACTGAAGGCACAGTTTGACGGCTTTACCCATTATAAAAACACCCTCTCCTATGGCGGCTATACAAACTTTGCCACGCCCTCTTTGTACGGTGGCTACGATTACACCCCCATGGAGATGAACCGGCGCAGCGACACCCTTTTGGAGGACAAGCACAACGAGGCGCTGAAGGTCGTTCCCACGATTTTGACGGAGGAAGGCTTTGATGTGACCCTGATCGATCCCTCTTATGCAGGCTATCAGGTCATTCCCGATCTGAGCATCTACAACGAGATAGAAGGCGTTGATGTCTACCACGCAAACGGAAGATACAACGGCATCGAAAAACAGGCCCTGGCGATCGAAGCCAGACAGCGTAACTTCTTTGTATTTAGCCTGATGAAAACAATGCCGGTTTTCTGGCAGGAAACCTTCTATCAGCAAGGCACTTACCACAGGGTTGAGGCATACCGGGTAAAGAAGCCTCTGGATTATTACCCCGATAAAATGGTGGGCGAATACAATGCGGTGCGAAACCTGACGAATATGACAAGCATCTCTGAGGGCAAGGAAAACACCTATATGTTCTACCGTACAAACCTTACCCACGAGCCGGCGATCCTGCAGGAGCCGGACTATTCCTTCCAGAGTGTTGTGAATAACAGCGCTTATTACCAAAACAGTCTCAGACCGATCTCCGCAAACGGCGAACGGTATATCCTGGACGGAGATTATGCCATCGCCCACTATCACATCAACACCCTGGCATATATGCTCCTGGGCGATTGGTTTGATTATCTGCGGGAGAACGGGGTTTATGACAACACCAGAATTATTGTGGTGTCTG
Source organism: Faecousia sp. (assembly GCA_045546835.1). Lineage (GTDB taxonomy): Bacteria > Bacillota > Clostridia > Oscillospirales > Oscillospiraceae > Faecousia. The sequence goes on along the minus strand of JAZQDL010000027.1, from coordinate 2,224 downwards.
ACCATGGCCGGAATATGGAGGTCTTTGACAAAACGGTGGATAATAAAATGCACAACATTGAGACCTATCTGCCCATTATGCTGGTGAAGGACTTTGACGCCACAGGCTTTACGGTATCCGAAGAATTTATGACCAATGCGGATGTGGCTGCCTTGTCTTTGGAGGGACTGGTGGAGGATCCTGTAAACCCCTTTACCGGCAACCCCATTGATACCACCGGAAAAGAAGGGGAGAACTATGTGATCCTTTCTAACCGCTGGGATGTGAGCGAAAACAACGGCTATCAGTATATCCCCTCCCAATGGGCATCTGCTTCCGGAGAAGTCTGGAAAAAGGAAAATTGGAAGTATTATACAGAACCTGATGTTTTCCCTGTGGGTGACGGTGTTTCCTTCGCGGAAATGACCGCAACAACTGCCCCTGCGGAAGATGTCCTGAGTCCTGAAATTCCGGACGAAGAATTTTGATCGAACACTTACGCCGCCAACCGTTATCAAACGGCTGGCGGCGTTTATTATTGTTTGGGGCGATTGAGGCACATCGGCCCCTACTGTAGTTCAATCATCAGTTCTGCACCTACACGGACGCCTTCTTTAAATGCCTGCGTGGAATAGGCATCGCATAGATACACCATTGCACCAAACAAGGAATTATTGTCCTCGAGACTGAGCTTTTCTAAAACATTGCCCACTTCACTGAACTTTGCCCGTATCACAGCAGTATCCACGGAATGCTCCATCGTAAAATAATAACACAGCAGATCCAGAACAGAGTTGAAATCATCCCCATCCTTGGGAAACAGCTTCAAATGGTCCTTCAGTTTTTCAATATATTGGTTCATAGTAATAGCTCCTTTCCGTATTCCTTTATATTATAAGGTCATAAGTGACCTATGTCAAGAACGTTTAGGTCATTTGTGATATATTGTTCTTGTTAGGAGGTATTAACTATGGGATACAATGAACGCATCAAAAATCTTCGGATAGATCACGATAAAACACAGAAAGAAATTGCCGAATTACTAGGTACGGGTCAATCATATTATGCCAAATATGAGAATGGACACAGACCCCTACCCATTGACCGTTTAAGAGAATTGTGCTTATATTACAATGTCAGCGCTGATTATATTCTGGGTCTTCCGGAAAATCTCCCTTACGGCCTGAGTAAAACCCGGAAAAGCAAGTAGGGAATGCATATATGCATTCCGTGAAGGGCAGCCTTTTTTCGTGCCAGGGTTAACGGAAAGGATATATCCTTTCCCTACACACAAGGTCGGTAAATGGTCGTAGGGGCGAGCATTGCTCGTCCGTAAAACCTTTCCCTCGAAGGGAAGCCTTTTATTTCAATCCGTCCGCGCTAGCGGACACCACAATTCTGCACTCTGTATTCTGCATTCAAAAGGAACGGCACATAGGCCGTTCCCTACGAACATCGATCGTACTTTCGCAGTAATTGTCCATTGTCAATTAAAAAAGCAACCGGTTTTCCGGTTGCTTTTTTGTTCTATTACTGGTTGTTCTCCATTTCCTTCAGGGCGTCCTTGCGGCTGAAGTTTGCACGGCCCTTCTCGTCGAAGCCCATAAACTTCACCCAAGTCATATCGCCCAGGTTCAGAACATCCTCAACCTTCTCAACCCGGTGGTTCTCCAGCTTGGAGATGTGAACCATTCCGTCGTGGCCGGGAGCGATCTCAACAAATGCACCGATGGGCAGAATGCGGACGACCTTACCGTAGTACAGCTTGCCTTCCTCGGGAACGAAGCAGATGTCGTCGATCATCTTCTTAGCCTCATAAGCAGCAGCGGAGTCAACCGCAGAGATGAATACGGAGCCATCGTCGTCGATGTCCACCTTAGCGCCGGTGTCAGCGCAGATCTTCTGAATGGTCTTGCCGCCGGAGCCGATGACCTCGCGGATCTTGTCCACGGGGATCTTCAGGCTGATCATCTTGGGAGCATACTCAGAAACCTCAGCGCGAGGCTCGGAAATGCAGGGCAGCATGACCTCGTTCAGGATCTCCATACGGGCCACACGGCAGCGCTCCAGAGCGTCAGCGATGATTTCCATGGTCAGACCCTTGTTCTTCAGGTCCATCTGGATGGCGGTAATACCCTCGGTGGTACCGGCAACCTTGAAAGCCATCTCGCCGTGGAAGTCCTCAACACCCTGGATATCGGTGAAGGTCCTCCACTCGTCGCTCTCCTGGTCGGAGATCAGGCCG
>JAZQDL010000026.1:0-16103 GCA_045546835.1 Faecousia sp. | reverse complement strand
AGTACCGTGGTTCTTAGGCAGAGCCTGCCGCTTGGCGAACTGAGCATAGAACATTTCTACACGGGCGTTTTCCAGCAGTTCGGTGTCATAGAACACCTTCAGCTCACCGGAAAGGGTGTTGACACCCTCAAAGGCAGCCGTAGAGCCGTCATAGGCATTCACATAGCCGCCGGTTGCATTGACCAGAGTGCCCGCCTCTGCGAACATCTGCAGGTCAACAACGATCATAAACAAATTAAACAGTTTCTTCATAGTTATTTTCCTCCCGTAATTTCAAAAGTATTTGTTTCGGAAGGAACTCCTGTAATCCTTACTGGCCTCCAGGATACAGTTTCCTTCCTTCTGCGCCAGCTCTGCGGATTGCCTGCTTTAGGGCGTCCCGCTGCTCTTTGCTGGCATTTCTGTAATCGAATGTACTGACGGAAGGTGCATTGCCGGATGTGCCGTTTTCCTCAGGTCTGCGAGAACCGGACTGAATGGACTTAGAGATCTTCTCAGCAGTCTGCTGTGCAGCTGCCTGCATTGCTGCTGTCTGGATCTCGTTACGGTGGATTGCATAATAAGCATCCTCCACACTCAAACCCACACTGGGGCTGGTCATCCGCACAAAAGTAGGATTCTGCATTTCCGCCCGCAAATCGAACTTAGGAAATACCTCCTTCATTTTCTGCGCCTGCTGCTCCAGTTTCTCAAAGTGCTGCTGCATAGCCTGCTGCTGGAGGGTTTGCTGTTTCTGCGCCTCCTGCTGGGCCTGCATAGCATCATAAGCGGTCAGCTTTCTGGCAATATCCGGACTGGTGCCCATTTCAGACGCCTTGCTCTCAAAGAACGAATCATCCTCCTGGATCTTCTTAGCCAGTGCTTCATAGTCCGTCTTTACCGGATCTATGCCGTACTTCTCTGCCAGCATTGCAAGTGCACCGGACAGATGCTCCATATTCTCTTCTGCAGCCTTGGCAGTTTTCAGCCGAGCCTGCATCGTCTTTTGCATCTCCTGGTTGTACTCCGGGTCTGCCATAATCTCATCCCAGGTCATCCGTTTGGTTTCCTGCGGATTACCTTCCGTGGGCTCAGCAGCGGCGGCCTGCTCCTGCGGTTTGTCTGCTTTCTTCTGCTGTGTCGGCTGCGCAGTCCTGACAGCACCTTCGGGAAGCTGGACTTCCTGCTTTTTCGCCCGTTTTCTCAGTTTGTCTGCCGGAACGCCCAATTCCAGCAACCTCTGGTGTCCGGCGTCAACACCTGTTACGCCCGCATCGGTAGCCTGTGCGCCTGCTCCACCGTCTCCGCTGCCACCGGTTCCACCGGCTGCACCTTCTCCGGCAAACATTTGCAAAAGCTCCCATTTGTTTTTTTGCATAAGTAGATCCTCCGATATAATCTGCCGCTATTTGTTCAGCACCGGGGCGGCGAATCCCGCTGTGCTGTTTTCACTATATATCATTCGTTTTTTACTTCTCTAACCCCTATATAACAAAAAAATAAAAGAGGGCATTTCTGCCCCCTTTCATTGCAAAACAGCTGTTACTCAAAAACACGGTAACAAATATTTTCCGGATAATACTCCTGCAATACAGAAAATCCGGTACATACCGTATCCAGCATAAGTGTTACCACATTCTTCATTCTGTGGACCGGCTCACAGCTGATCTCTGCATTTCCAGTCTCCAGCCGCAATACCGGTTTCTTCACACTTCCCTGTGTAGCCAGAGAACCCACATTTGCCGCGCAGGTCAACACCAGTGCCGAAACAGAAGCGCACACTAAGTCGTGTCCCTTCTCTCCGCTGCAGGCGTGTCCTGTTGCAGTAATTCTATGAAATCGTCTGTGATATGTAACCTCTATCATCTTTTATTCTCCCTTCACTTTTGCGCCCTCGGGCTGAGAGGCATTCTGTGCATTTGTCCTTGCGTTTGTTACTCGACCGTGCTCTTTTTTCTCCAGGCCGGTAACATTATCTGCCTGCGTTAGTTTGGCTGGCAGCATTCCTGCAGCTGCTTCATTACCCACAAGCTGAGCCATATCCTGATAAATGGTCTGCTGTATCTGCGGTGGTGCAAACTGCATAGCCATTTGCATATAGGTGACCAATTTCTGGAACATCGTCCCATTCTGACTGACCTTCTGCATAATGGTGTCCTTCTCGTCAAAGTCCATCATTTCAAGACACATCAGTGCCTGGTCTGTCATATGAGGATTAAAGAACCCTAGCTGGAAAAACTGCAGTGCCAGCTCATTTTGGCTTACCTTTGTGTACACACTCTTTTTCTGGGCGGATACCTTGATGTCGAACACCGGCAACCGGTAACCCATATCCTGCCCAAAGTCATTTCCCTGGTGCTGGGGCTTGATACCAGCATTGGTATAGCTGATATACTGCTCCATTCCATACTGACCCAAAATACGGAACTGCCGCGGCTGATCGTAGAATTGACGGATCAGCTCGATCACCATATCCACGATCTGGGTAAATGCCCGGTAAGATGCCATAGTAGCATCCCGGCTTCCCTTGCCGCTGGCTTCCTGCAGTGCTGCAATGGCAGAAGCCGCAGTAACACCGGAGGTAGCCGTTCCGGTGCTGGCCTCTGTGTTGCCGCTGGTCTGGCGTAACTGTTCAATGGTCTTATCCATCAAAGTGATATAATTTCCATCCAGCGGTGTATGCTCGATCCTGCGCAGGGTAGCCTCATCCACATTTCCGCTGACGGGCACCAACGCCCTTTCCAGATCCAGGAACACTTCCTCGTTTACATTTCCATCCACTCGGGAGAAATACCGGGGCACAGCACCCACTCTGGCATTCTTCACAAAAGCAGTCTCCAGCAGATCTATCTGGGTCTGGGGATTTCTGCACAGATCCACATAGCCATAGCCGCAAGGTGACCCCTCAATAGGAAACAGGGGATCAAGTACATACGGATACTTTCCGTGGTCGTAAAGTCCGGTCTGTGCAGCCTGCACATCATTCTCCGTAGCATACAGGACCACATTGTCCACAAATTTGCAGTACTGGACTGTCATCCTGCCACCCACTACCTTGTGGTAATATACATCGATCACCGTGGCCTTTTCGCTGGTGTCTACCGAGTCATCATATAGGAATTTTGTAGACACAAAGCCGCTTCCCTTCAGCTTTCCCTCCAGCTCCGGATATTTCTGCTGCAGCAGTTCCTTGTCAACCAGCTCTGTATGGAAGAAATACCGGCTTTTCTGGATATTCGTAACGCCCGGCTCCCAGTAGATGTTCAGCAGGTTTACCCGCTCAATACCAATATCTCCCAAGCCATTGAGCTTTCCCTGATCCCACACCACCTTGTATGCACCGGTGCCGGTCTTCATCTTCTGCCACATAGCCTCTGAATAGGTTGCCTCAAACTGGTTCTGTTCCAAGACACAGGGAATAATAGCTGACAACATTCGTGCTTGTGCCTTATCCCCGGATTCTCTGGGCAATATATTAGGCTCTGGATATGCCTCAATGGCATCTGCGTGCTTGCTGACGATCACATTGTGCAACCAGCCAGATCTGCTTTTGAAACCCAAACCCTTAGCCAGATCTTCCTTCTGCTCCTCAGTGTCATTTCGCAGTTTCCACCAGTTTTCGCTAGCTAAAATTCGCTGTTCGGTGCGTACCTTGCCCGTCTTGTACTTTTGAAGTACCCGCACAAAGGTCTTAATCTGATCTTCTCCAATGGCTTTCACCGCCATCTGCATATTTTCCTGTTCCATCTTCATATCTCCTGTCTCGTTATGTAGTCTTAAACTGATTTAGCGGATCAGAAAGGATTGTTCTTTGCTCCACTTGCCTTAGCGGCTGTATAGGTCTTGCCATACACATATACCGCCATTCGTCCGCAATGTGGTCTTCCTGTGCCGTATCCAGATCCTCCGGTTTCCGCTCATCGTACAGCATCAGCGGAATAGTTCTGATAAAGCCCTTGCAGTTATCAAAGATGTAGCACCTTGCATAACCGTTTTCATCAAACTGTAGTCGGTAATGGCACTGCATCCACCCGGCAATGCGCTGGTGGTCTCCAGGCACAAAATACACGCCGTACTTCATAGCTGTATCTGCAATGCTCTCTCCACGGGACGCATCCCAGATAGCAGGGTCAGCCACACCGTGGATCTGTCTGCCTTTTAACCACGGATGTTCCCGTTCTACTTTAGCGATTTCTTGAAACTGCTTGTCCGGTGTCCACTTGACACCCTCATTTGGCGTCTGAGTGCAGCCGTACAGCTCCATAATGCGATATATCACACCATCGTGGTCCACAGCCCACCAGGCACAGCTAAAAGGCTTAGCATAGCCAAAGTCATAGCTGCGGTAAATGGTCCAGCTCCGGCAATCTCCTTTATTCAGATCAAATGCAGGTATCACGTGTGTCCACTGTCCCCGCACCTTGGCTTCTTCATAGGAAATACCGTATTCTGCACACTTGATCCGGTCCGGTTCTAGTCGGAACTCCTCAAAGAACTGCCCGGAATAAATATCCCAGTTTCCATACAGCCAGGCTTCCCGCAACTTAGGCGGTAGTGCCTCCAGCTGTTTCACATAATCCGGATCTGCACTCATCAATGCAAAATTATCCGTAACCAAAGACTGAATGAACTCGTAATCCTCTGGTCTCTCGTTGTCCCGAAACTGCCTGTCAATAAACAGTCTCTTGACCCATCCGTGTCCCTCGTTTCCGGGGTTGCAAGTGTAATAAATCCGCTTTGGGAACTCATTAACACCACGCACGCAGGCAGTCAGTTTTTTCATTTTCTCTTCGCTTTGATGGGTCGCCTCGTCTATAAACAGCACGTCCACCTCTGTGCCTTGAAATCGTTCTGCGTCCTTTTCGTTGTCACAGTACCGAAACAGAATTCTGCTGCCGTTGGGGAATGTAATATGCTTTTTGGAATCGTTATAGGTGGCAATACGGTCTTTGCGGTCCGTGGCATAACAATTAAGCATTTGACACATAGGGATAATGTGGTTCTCCTGCAATTCTGGATATGTCTTACGGATGATCATACACTTAATACCGGCGTGCTTAAGGCAGAGTAAAACCGCCTTTACTCGCACCGCCCAGCTCTTGCCACCACCACGGGCGCCACCAAATCCTACGTGTTTGCTTTTAGCCCGGAAAAATTTCTTCTGCTTTTCATTGGGTATCCCCAGGTTCAATTTAGGCACACACTCACCGCCTTAATCCGCATATTCATCAGCATCGGTTCCCATAATGACAGTAATCTCTTCCGGTGCTTGGATACTGTCCTTCTCAGCTTGCTTGTGCAAATTGGCAATACGCGCCTCTTGCTCTTGCCGATCCAGCTCAGAGCGCAGCATCTTAACCTCTTTGATATCCTTAAGGGCAGAGGCAATCTGCTTCAAACCCTGCCGGTCTACAATGCTTTTAGCCTCCAGCAACTTTTCTTCCTCGTGAATGGTCTCCTTGGTAGGCTTGTCCGGTCGCTGGGCATTGTTGTATTCAATCACCTTGGTTTTATCTGTGTGTTTATATAGCTGCAGGTCAAGCTCTGTAATAGCCTGTTCCAGCTTCTCCAGGAGCTTGTCTGCCAGATCATCAATCCGAGCCATCTTGTCAGACTGCTTGTCGCTGATCTTAGCAAGTGTTTTTGTTGTGGTTTCGTTGATGTGCTGTTCCCTTTGTTTTATCCAGCCTTCCTGCTTGGATCTGACACAGATCGTTCGATAATTCACGCCATACTTTTCAGCTAGCTTACGGTAACTGGTGTCCGTGGTAATGTATTCCGTTCTGATCTTCTTCCAATCTGCCACACCAGCACCTCCTATCTGGCAATCAGTGGCCGTTCGCGTCTCTTTATTGCCATCATACAAAGACAGCACTGCCTTTCTCTAACCCGCTAAACAAAAAAAGAGGAGACCTAAGCCTCCTCATATATCCTTTCAAACTTCTCTTTCATCCTGTCCCACTGATCCTGCGGAATGTGGTCAGGCTTTTCACCATTCAGGTCAATCATAGTCATTCTCCTTTCGGTGGTTCAGGTAGTGGCATCCAGTGGGTGACATTCGTTTCGCTCATATCGAGAATGTCAAAGAATTGCCCATAGATAAAGTTTACAATCCCCATATCACGCATTTCTGCATCCCAGCCCATAACAGGTTTTTCATACTCAGGCAACCTATCCTTAACCGAAATCCACTTCTGCAATGTTACGCCGTGGGCAATAAGGTGGTCGGCAATTCCAGCACACGCTATATTCATAGACCTATCGCCGCATCCGTCACAAATGTGGGCATTTGTTTCTATGCCGAAACTGTAAAGCAACTCAATCAACTTTTCTCTTGTGTTAGGCATTGTCAATCTTCCCCTCATACTCAATCTTTAGGTCATAGATAAACTGGCACAGCTTTTCTGCGATTTCCTCTGCGTATGGGCAATCCACTAAATGCCTTACATACTGTCTGCCACAGATAATGCAAGTCATCTTCCGTATCAATTCCCACACTTGCCAATAGATGATGTTGCCGAAAATCTTGTGCATAGGCTTATCCCAGTTTGATCTTTCTCTTGGATTGTGAAACCACTTTTCACGGACATTTTTCAACACTATCTGAGTATCTTCTTTGGAAAGACAGCCTTTGTATTTTTGGTCAAGCCGTTTTTCCAATTCGTCAAGAATTTCAGCCTTTTCTTTTTCTGTCATTATCTTTCCTCCTTAAATCCACTTAATTATCGGCTCACCGGTGTATCCCTTTTGGAACACAAACCAGCAATATAATTGCGTGCCACCTCGATATGGACCATTCTCTGCTCTCTTGAAATAAGTATCGAAATCCCCGTTTTTTGCACAACAAATCCTCTCACTGTTCACGATCAGATATTTCAATCCGCATCGTTTGAACAGCTCTGCCCTTTTTGATGTTTCAAGGAACTGCACTTTTAGGAAGAACACCGCTAAATGTCCATCTGCAATACAGTTCATAGAGCGTTTGATGAACTCTGTCGCATACTTGAAGGGTGGATTTGTTAGAATATCTCCATCCCATTTGCAGTCCGCAGATAAGAAGTCCAGCACATCACCATATCCCCGGTCTGCGATATCTGTACTTTTTACGGCATAGCCGTTCTTTTCCAGATCCTTTGCAATATGTCCTTCGCCACAGGCACATTCCCACACATTGCGGCTCAATCCAATATCACGGAATATCGGGATAGCTTTTGTTATGGCATAAGGGTCTGTTGCGTAGAAATCTAGGTTTTCCCGTTCTGTCTTTGGGTTCACCGCCAGCATCAGTCCTGCCTTCATTCTCCCTCTCTCCTTTCCAGCACAGCCATATCAAAGCCACTGTGAATGAAATTCAATGTTTTTTGACGGTTAACCCCATTACCCAAATATGTATATATAATTTCAATATCTTGTTCCGTGAAGTTAGTTCCACAAAAGGCGTTTATTCCGTTTCGGTGGTAGTCGTGAACCTGTCGATTTCTCCACTCTTTGTTAAAATGCAGGCTTTTGTGTGCTTCACGGGAAAGATATCCCAGCACCTTGCAAATGGCATCCTCTCTGCTCTCGCAGTTATCCAAGCGGAAATAGGAATTTACCCTATAATGGGGATCTGCCACAAATTCAAGGTTTCTGTTCATAATCGCATCCGGGAATGCTCCAAACAGATCATTCAGCACTTGTTGACTTACCATTGTCCTCCCCCTTTTCTCCGTAGGAACAGAAATGCTCTGGCGGTACAGGACAGCCATACCAACTTTTTGTACATTTTGGATTTACGCAAATATTGCCCTCGTGTTTTCTGTACCAATCGCATTCCTTACACCGCACCAATTTAGCCATTGCACCAGATGCTCCGTCAGCATAACCTTTTTCGTACTGATCCCGGTCATACTGCAATGCCCGGAGCAGTTCTTCCTTGTCCACATTGATGCCGTAACTCTGTATCGCCCGGAAAACATCGCCTTCTATTTGCGTTTGTGTCTGTCCGTAGATTATCTCAATAGGTGATTTATACATTGTCTTTCCTTTCTCCGAAGGAACAATAAAAGTCTGGCGGTGGCACAAGTCCGTTCAATTTAGGGCATCCCGTCCATTTGTTGTGTGGCACAGCGCAATCCTTACACCGCACCACGGCTTCCACATCTTCCTTGCTTTTAACTCTCTTATCAATTACAGCTTGGCAGATTTTTTCAACGGCTTTTGCCTTATCATAACTCTTGCTTGCAAAGGTGATTTCATATTCGCCGTGATTGTTTTTATACTTAGCGTTCCACCAACTCATTTGTCATTCCCTCCGTCCATCTTTGCACCGCAGTATCTACAATGTGTTGCAAGGTTGTCAATGCTGTCTAATCTATTGCAATTAGAACAACATCCTTTCCCGCCTTGCACATTTTCCCACCTTGCGTGTATCACTTCCACGGTCTCCCGTTCTTCCAGGTCAGCCAGTTTGCAGATTGCGTCACCAACAGTTACGCCCTCACGCAAGCCAACATCTTCAAATCCATCAAGACTTCTTTTCCAAGTCAACCGCTTTTCATTTGCCATCTTCTTTCTCCAGATCTTTAGAGCAGAGGGGTCATTGGACCCCTCACTGTAAGTAGCGGACAGTTTGCGGATCGTGGAGCCGCCATAGGCGTTCTGGGTCAGATTGATAAACTCTGTAACGGTCGTTTCTCCATCTAGTGTCAGTCCACGGTCTTTCACAAAGGCATTTCTGCCGGCCATACAGGAGCCTGTCAACTTGTGGTGCCATTCAAACAGATCCTGGTTGGGATATGCCTTGTCCTTGTCCGGGTGAGCCTTGATAAACTCTGCAATCCGTTCTACTTCCGGCATATCATCGAACATCTTATCGGTCAGGGCAGTCATAGCCTCCCGAAGAGTGTTGCCGTGTGCAAAAAGGTTGTTCCCCTTCACCACAAAACACGGTGTCAGGCTGAGATCTGTCTGCACGATGTAACCCTTTGCAACATTACCCTTCACGGATGAAATGATAGTGGGTGTTTCATCAATGCGATAAATCCTCTTACCATTCAGTTCAACTAAGCCGTAGCCGTCGCCGGAGCCGTAGCCGTAGCCGTAGCCGGAGCCGTCGCCGGAGCCGTCGCCGTAGCCGTTATCAATGGATAAGAACTCCTTGATCTTTTCCTGCAGCTTTACATCTTCCATTCCGGCACCGCCTTCACGCTTGCCTCAGCATTAGCCGTGGTGGGAATGATCTCAATTGCATCCAGAATAGCGATCTCATCCACGGTGACTGTAAATTTACACTCTCTGGGATTTTTGACGCCGTTCTTTTCGATCTGGGAAACAGATGCGGCACCCGCCCAGTACCACAGTCGGCGGCATTCCTTCAGTACAACCTTCTGACCCTCCTGGCTCACCAGCACACCGGCGAACACGCCACTGCGGTCCCCTCTTACGATTACATACTTTCCGTTCATTTTGTTTTCCTCCTAGTATAATTTGATTTTGTTGTTTCTTAGTCAATACGGTTAGGCTACATTCCTTTGATACCCTTACCTCCTGAATCCTGGTATTAAGATTTGTTCTCCACGATCCGCCACAAAAGCCGGTGGCTTATCCAGCATTGCCCAGCGGAAAGTTCTATCCATAGGAATTTTCCTCTCGACCTCCATCTGAAATCGACGGTCAAAGTCGTGTACCGTATGCCCGTCCGCTTTGAATGTTACTGGACTATCTAGATCCCACTTCATAAGCAATTTCCAATGGTCTGGATAATTCCGCCATAGATGGCGAAGCTGATCTATGCCCTGATTGTGGCAGAACCAACACCCATCACGACAACCAGTATCATAGCTTGGGAGCAATATATCGTTGTACTGGCAATGCAGGCCACATAAACTTTCTTCTATGCCAAACTCAACCAGCGGTGCTCGTTTCCATTCACTCAGTTGCCCAAATCGGTCCAGTTCATCAGCTGCTATACCTATGTATTCCACGATCTTTCTTTTCCTGCCCCTCGTGGTAGGGCATTGAGAAAAGAGTGGTTTTCCTCGGACTTTGAGTTGTTGGCACCAAGGGCATTGTCCTTTCGCTGTTGGCCACCCCTTGATCGCTGTCGCGGACAATCTTGAGTTTCTGGCACCAGTTGTATCTTGTGTTGGGAGGAAATCCGGTGATTGATCCCTGCACTCGGTAATCTGGCACCCCGTTTGAGATCGGATTGACACCACTTGTTCCACAGATCCGGGAAGCCTCTGATTGAGCCGGGCCGGAGCCCGTCTCTCTCTCTCTCTCTCTCTCTCTCTACTTGAACATCTTGTGAACGCCTATTTGGAATGTGATAAAACATCTGTTCATAGGTTCTCTTTGTGCCATCCTTATTCCTGGCGCAAAGGTGATCAACATTAATACGGTACATCTGCCACAGTTTCTCTTCGATTCGTTCCTTTGATTCCAGTACTTCTGGAAGTTCCGCGCGGAGCGTATCAGTTGCCCATACATCCGTAGTGGTTACTCCGTCCAGCGGTAATCCTCGTGTGATAATCACATCCAGCATTTTGAGACTGTCCTTGCCCATGGATATACGAGCAATATGTTCCGTATAGTAGCTATGGCTCATAGTGGACCCCCATCAAACATACTGACTTGGCCAACCTCAAAATTGCACCACAGGACTTCTGTCCGCTGGTCTGCATTTTGGTTATAGGCCTTCCGGGTGATCCTGCTCCAACCATTCAATTCCCGGTCGTACATCTCGCTGGGGTATCCGGAAAGGATAACAGGGCCTTTGTGCTGCAGGAGTGCCGCCAGCAGATTTATGTGATCCTGCTCGGTCATTTCGTGCCTGTACTGTTTACCACCTCGGGTATCCAGCAAATACGGAGGGTCTGCGTAGATCAGGACATTATCGAAGTTAAACCGACGAATGATATCTAGCGCAGGTCTGTTTTCAATCTGCACACCTTTTAGTCGTCCGGCCGCATTTCGCAGACCTTCTGGCAGACTGTTCCAGCAATTCACACAGTAAGATCGCTCGCGGGCGTACCGATCAATCTTAAACCCGGTTTTCTGATATGTCTTAAATCCATGTCCCATCTTTGATCTGATAGTAAAGCGGTATGCTCTGTCCAGCGGCTCTGTGCCCCGATTATGATGCGCATCGTCAAATACATCCCTGGCATATGGTGTCAATTCTATGAGCCGCGCCAGTTCTTCTGGCTGCTCCCGGAGGACAGTGAAGAAATTAACGATATCGCCGTCAATATCATTCACCGTTTCAATAGCTGAAGGCGGCTTGTTAAACAGAACAGCACCACTGCCAAAGAACGGTTCCAGGTATGACCGGTGGGGCGGCATCAAAGCAACGATCTCTTCTGCCATACCCCACTTAGCACCGGGATAATTCAGCAATGCGTTCACAACCCCACCTTCTTTCTGGTAATCTCCATTCTGGCATCCCACCAGCAGGCATAAGCCTTACAGGCTGTGTCACAGGTATCCGCGATCCTGCAGCCCTTGCACGGTCCTTCTTCCAGATACCGCCGCACTTGATCCGGATGCGCATATACAAACTTGTCTTTTTTCTGCTCAACCGCGGGCTGCATAAAGATTGCCTTGAACCGCTTCCACCACCAGCGGATGTACTTCTGGTATTCAGCGCAAAGAGTGTACTGGCAATCTTTTCATATCCAACATCTCCACTGCCACAGCCACACGGTAATAGCTTGAAATGACTGTCACGATCTGGTTTTATAAAATCTTTCATTGTTTTTCCTCATATTTGCCCATCAACATTTTGTAGACCCGGCACTTGTTATAGTCCCGGCAACAAGCTGTATTGAGCTGCGCCTGCCAGTCCACTTTGCGCCGATAGCTGATTACCACACTGCTGTTTGGAATAAGCCCTTCACAGATGATCTTCTGTTTGCCGTCATCGGACTTGTAAAAGGGGCAGCCGACATCTGCTGATTTCCAAGATGTGCTCATATCTCACACCTCGCAAACCTGGATGCCGTGTACCCACAACATAAGCTTTCGCTTGATGATATAGTCCGGTGTGCGAACCCCTTTTGTGTCCTCCACGACTTCTTTTCCTAGCGCACAGTCGAAGTACACAAAGTCCGCTATGTAGGCGCATTCCCGTTCCAGCAGCTTCCTGCCGTTTTTTAGTGCCTTTCCTGTTTTTTCAGAGTGCCGGGCATATTCCTGGTATTGGGCTGGGACTAGGATGTACTTCACCTGCCTGCGCAAGTTTGTAATCTTCCCTGCCTTTTCCAGCATTAGAAGCTGATTGTACCGGGTCAATTCCCGGATACTATCAACCCGCTCTCCGTTAGGAAGGTACACCTGCCGGTTATGATATTTATTCCGCACAAGATCCCTCCTTAAGCACTCTTTGAATTGCTTCCAGCTCCGCTTGACCAAGACCTTCCGTTGCCCCTTTGGGGACTGTTTTATCCGTAGGCAACTCAGTCTCCCATCTCTTCTGGTTCAGCCAGGTAGTAGGATGTGGGATAAATTGACCTCCGTCCTTCACCCACTGAGCAGACCTCTTGTGGTTTTCCAATGCAGATAGCAGTACTTCCACGGATACATCCACCTTCAGAAATGCCTTCCAAGCCCCTTGTTTGTTGATTTTCCGGGGGTATTCATTCCAAAACCGCTCAAAATCTGCCGCGCGATCATCGCCCGATGATTTATTTGGATTCTGGATTCTGGATTCTGGATTCGGATTCTGGATTCTAGCCGCACTTTGCGGCAACTCGCCGCAATCTGCTGCAAGTGGCTGCAAAACACTTCCTGTTTCCGGTGCTGGATATTTGGATACTTTTGTGCGCACCCTCTGGTGCTCCTCCCAATTCGGGAAGTACAGGTAGGGCTTTCCGTCTACTTGGTAGAGGCCAACGCAGCCTGCACCCGCCAAATCAGCGAGGCCTTTTTCAATATCCTTATTTGCCAGCCGTTCCCGGAAAGGGAAACACGCGCCTTTGATGATTGCTGGGCGAGCATCGCCACGCCCATAGTCATCTACATAGGTAATTAAGTGAACCCAGAGCCGAAACTGGAAGTCCGTCAGATTGTTTATCTTTTCAGATCTGGCGATACTTTCCTTGATTAATCTGTTCGGCATTTATCTCACCGCCCATCAGAATGGCAGCTGTGTGTCATCGCCGTCCAGCACAGGAAGATCTGTTGCGCCTTCGTTTGTATAACCGCCTAAAGATCCACAGTTGTCGCCGTCGCGCTTGCTGTCTCCGAAGTAAACATTGTCTGCAACAACTTCCGCAGTGCGGCGCTTGTTGCCGTCCTTGTCGGGCCAGCTGCGGATCTGCAGCCGTCCGGACACTACTGCCATACGACCCTTGGTGAAATACTTAGACACAAACTCACCGGTCTGCCGCCAGGCAACACAGTCAATGAAATCCGTTTCCTTTTCGCCGCCATCTTTGCTGGAATAATCCCTGTCAACTGCCATTGTAAAGCTGGCAACCGCAACACCGGAGCCGGTGCGGCGCAGTTCTGGATCACGGGTCAGACGACCCATAATGACAATGTGGTTCAACATACGGCATCCTCCTTCACAAGGCGATAGATGGCGTAATTGACGGTGTTGCCGTCCTTGTCCTTATTGTCCGTAACAATGTTATAACCGTCTGCTCTCAGCTCGGAGATCCGAGCAGCCAACCGCTCACATTTTCTGCAGAATATTCGCGCCTCGTCCGGCGTGATTGATCCATACTTCTGCAGGTAAGCTAGTATTAGAGCTTTTTTGCTTTGCTTCATAATTGCATTCCTTTCCTGTAGTAAAGCTTCGTTTCATCCCAATCGGGATATTTCTGTTGCAGGTACTCCCGGAAGAAACCGCGCATTTCTTCCCTTGCTGTTGTCTGATCGTACCGCCTATGGCACTCAGGGCAGAGTGTGAGACCGTTTTCCGGAATTCCTAACCCGCCTTGACTTCTTGCGATAAAGTGAGCGTTTGACCAAGCCAGCGGTGCAGGAGCGGCAGCCCCGCAATGAACACAACAAGGCCAGCCTAATCCTCTTGCTTGCCACACCTGCTTGAACTGTTCAGCAGCTTCCTTCTTGATTGGGATCACCTCATAGTTGCCTCCAATATTTAAGATTGCCTGCCGGTACACTTCCGTAGGAGGAATTCTCATAACATCTGCCAGCTTGTTAATAAGTACCCAGCAGTAGGCATTGGCATCCAAACTGCGCTTCTTCCGATGCTCTTTGACCTCAAGATCATACAGCCTGTCCTTGTGTCTGCGCACAATAGCCATTGCCTTGCCCAGATCCTCTCGTTCAGGTCTTACCATCAGCCAGCCACCTTCCAGCTTTACATCGCGGAAAGATATTGTTTCAGACATTCGGGAACACCCCTCTCTTTAAGCAGTCAGCCAAAATCATAAGTTTTGGCAGGTAAACGGTCTCGATCCAGTTAGGGTCATACTCCACAGGGATCTCCAGTAGCCGTCTTAGATCAATGTCGCGAAGGTAGTTCTTGTAGTCATCCGGCTCAAGCCCATAGGCTACGATGTCAGCCTCGTGAATACCGGACGCAAACATTTGCACTTGCACCTGATTGATATATTTTGGAGGGGTCTTCTTCCATCCCTTCTCCCACTGATAGGTCTTAACCTCCTTGATCCGGAAGGGAGTATTGCCGTCAAGGTTTACTCTCAGGCGAAGCTCCTCTATGATGATCTGCTTGTCCTTCTCCAAATCAGGGAGGTGCAGGGCATCAAGGATGCGATGCTCCCAGTTGGTACCGGCTTTGGTGAACTCGTTGTCAAAGTGGTCTCGATTTATTCCTAGCTTCTGCATCCACCACTTCTCCCAGGTCTTGGTCTTCCAATTGCCTATGATCTTGTCTGTATCAGAAGCTCCAAAGTAGTAGCTTCTATCGTGGTCAGCAATCATAGAGTATTCAGCTCCTGCTCAAAGCGGTTGAGTTGGTCAAAGTAGGTAAACAGCAGGCGAACCTCGTCCTCGGTCTTGTTGACCGCCTTAGCAATATCGCGGGTGCTCATACCCTTCTTGATGGCTCTCGTATAGGACTGCTGCATTCTCTCTTTGACTGCCCATAGATTGTGCTTACTCAGGTCATCCGCATCGTTCTCGATGTCAGTGTCATCTCTCCATAGGTCGAAGCCCAGACCCGTATTGATCGCCACGCACTTGACGAAGGCTCTCATCTGTGCCTTATGAACTGCGTTCTGGTTCATCAGGTTGTCACGGACGGCATTGATGCCGTTCATAACCGGATAGGAGAAGAAATACTCCTTTTCATCAATGGTCACCTTGATACGAACCTCGTAGCATCGATTGGTGCCGCCATTCTTATCGGTGAATACCTGCTCACTCATAAAGAGAGAAGATCCACGATCATCGGTAAGAGGTTCAAACAAAACCTTCTCGGCACCGTTGTCATACAGCAGTTTGAGACAGTCTGCCCAAGGTAAGTAGTCAGCCTTATCTCTTTGCTTCACATATTCGGAGATATTCAGTTTGCGCATCTCATTCCAAGATTTAATCATTATTCTTCCTCCACAATTTCCACATTTTCATTCAGTTCTTCAACACAAGAAGAACAAACAACCATAAAACTGGCTGTATGGATTTTTTGTCCAGGTAACAGCAGTTTTCTGCACAGTGTACAAACAGGAAGCTTTTCAATAAATCTATCCCATTTGGCTTGTCGCTGTTCTTCCTGATAGACAGGATCGAAGCAATCAGGAATTCCCATTTGCGTTCTCCTGCTTATTCTTCAGCCGGTATATAATGGAATAATCTTCACCATCATCTGTAACACCGTCAATTGTGATCAATCCGGATTGGTACAAAGAAGCTTCCGTTACAGTGCTAAACTCCGCGGCTGCTTTTGCCAGTTTAATCAAAACATCTACCATTTGACATCCTCCTAAATTTTTGATATATTAGGAGTGTGGGAACACTCCTGCGTGCCGCTTTCCGGACTGCTACTCCGGAGGGCGGCTTTTTTATTTCGTTTCATTTGCTGATCTCCCATAGCCGACCTGCGTGAAAAGAGCCGACGCATATCGTGATAAGAACCAGGATCGCAAAAAACAGATCACTGATAAACCCGATGTAATCCAGACCCCAGAATACCAGCAGCACCGCTGATACAA
>JAZQDL010000025.1:0-5243 GCA_045546835.1 Faecousia sp. | reverse complement strand
CGGTATGCCTTGCAGCAGTCGGAAAACTGGCGCATATAGCCTTTTTCCGTCAGGATCTTCATAAAGTTCAGCACATAAATATGCACTTTTCCCCGGAAGCTCTCGTCCAGAATGCCGCAGCGCTCTGCCTTGGGCAGGTTGGGTGCGGACAGAAGGCGGACAAATTCCGGCTCCCGGTCAAATGCCTGCTTCAGCACATCCAGCTCGGACAATATCTGCTTGTCCAGGTTTTCGTCCTTTGCCAGGGTATAAAGCGCCTGGGCGTAAGTGTTTGCTGCCTGGGTCATACTTCATCACCTAATTCTTCAATGAAGCTGTCCACCAGCTTAGACTGATCTTCTGCACCCAGCTCACGACCCACAACCTTACCGGCAATGGCCAGAGCAATAACAGAGATCTCGTCCTTGGCATCGTTCAGAGCCTTCTTCTTCTCCTGGGCAATATCCGCAGATGCCTTCTGTCGAATGGCGTCTGCCTCAGCGTTTGCCTGACGGAGGATCTCCTCCTCCCGGCTCTGTCCCCGGGCGACCGCTTCCTTGACCATACGCTCGGAGGTTTCCTGCGCCTTAGCCAGCTTCTGCTTGTACTCACTTTCAAGCTGAAGGGCATCCTCCTTTGCTTTTCCGGCATCGGCATACAGATCGTCGATCTCCTGCTGACGCTCACGGATCATTTTCATCACGGGACCCCACAAAAAGCGTTTTCCCACATAAAGAACCGCCAAGAAATTCAAAAGAGTAAACAGGCCTGTCCAGAAGTTTACGCCGATAAAACTTTCAAATACTCCCATTTACACCGTTCCTTTCTTCAAAGAACGCAGATTACACATTGGTAGCAAACAGAATCAGAAAAGCGATCAGCAGGGAGTAAATACCGGTAGTCTCAGTAATCGCACAGCCCAGGATCATATTTGTACGCAGGTTGCCTGCTGCCTCGGGCTGACGGGCCATCCCCTCCAGAGCCTTGGAGACCGCATTACCTTCACCGATAGCGGGGCCGATAGCGCCGATACCCATACACAGACCTGCACCGATTGCACAGCAAGCCTTCAGAAAATAAGCATTGAATTCCATAATAATTGTTCCTCCTAAAAAAGTATTTTTATATTGAAATTTAATGGACTTCCATAATTAAGCCTGCTTTTCTTCCGGAGCAGGGCAAGAACCGGCAATATAGACCATAGACAATAAGCTAAAAACCAGTGCCTGGACAAAGCCGGAGAAAAGATCAAAATACAGGGACAAAACCGCAGGAATACCAAACTGGAAGATCGGCACATTGGACAAAATGCCAACAAATTCCAAAAGGCCCAACAATCCAATCACGAATAAAACAGCACCGAATATCTTTCTGCCGTTCTTTTTCGCCTTGCATCCCCACAGGAACAGCGCAACACCCAGTGCCAACACCACAAGCGGGATCACTACTGTACCGGATACCAAGCCGATCACTAAGGAAGACACCATTCCCAGCGCGGTATACAGGATCGATGTGATCACACCGCCGCCGGCTACGTTACCGAAATGACGCAACGCCATAGATGCGGGCTGGGCAACATCCGATACGATGTTCATGGGATTGATATAATTTTTCAAGAAGCTACCGATGCCGTCTCTTTTAATGGTGTTTCGCCAGATGATCACACTGACCACGATCGCCCATACCAAAGGAACAACCAGGTCTGCTGTAGCAGAACGAATGAAGCCGGTCATACCGATCAGCGAAGAGCAGATAGAACTTAGAAAGATCGTACCGATCAGCGGCAGATAGTGGGCATTGTGCTTGCCCATGGTTTCACAAACCATATTGTAAAGCATCATAACGCCCTTTTCTACCAGGACCTGCTTCTTGCCCGGGCGCTTTGTGAGGCCTTTTCCCAAAAGCACAAAACAGGTGCACAGCAGCAAGGTGACGATCAGTCCCGAAACCGTAGTCTGGGTAATAGGAATACCGCCAAAAATCGGAATGATAAAATAGATATATGCGCCGCTAACATTAATGCTCATTTCTTACTCTCACCTGACTTCCGGAAAAATTCTCCTATTGTTAAGATAGGGCGTGTAAACACCAACGGCAGCAACATTGCCAGCAAATTGAAATATCCGCTTTTTGCACAAGCAAAAAGCAACACTGCCAGTGCCACCAAACGGATCGTATAAGAGGACTGCATCAAGGCTTTGCCGCCCTTTACATCCCCTGCTTCCGCTTTGTCTGCAGCAAGGCTTGCACCTACTGCCATGAAAAAGAAATTTGCCGTTGCCAATATGCCACCTGCAATGCCTCCTAGCAACACACTTACGGAAAACTTGCTAAGGAGCGCATACACACCAAGCATAGCCAAAACGCATACCGCCTGACCGATCAGTACAACTGCCGTTTCTTTCAATACAATCTTTCGTGTTCCCATTGGTTCGCCTCGTAATTGTTACATATGGTCATTAGAGCTGACCGGAGGATCATCCTCTTTATGATTTGTCAGCTGTTTAATAGATTTGAAAGCGGTTTTTGCTCCGTCGATTGCACAGACAATGCCCAAAAATACACCGCAGAAAATGATCCAATTACCCAAGGCAAACTGCCGCTGCAACCACACAGAGATCAGCACAAAGCCGCCGATGGGAAGCGCCACGGACAGACCAAGCTGTGTCAGCCACACCAGTAAACTCAAATTTTTCATTCGAAAAGCCAACCTCTTTCGGACCAATTTCTTCCTATTGTAAGTATACTTCTTTAATTTTTGAATTTCAAGTGTAATTTACAAATGTTATTATCTGTAAATTACAAATATTATTATCTTTTTCACTTCTGTATTATCCCTTTTCTTCATCCTTCCCAATTGTTGCAAAAAGTTTTCCTCCGGGTCTTTTCATTTCCCATAAAATATTGTAAAATAGCTATAAATTCACAAACAGGAGAAATGCACCTTGGCAGAAATGGAATTGGAAATTTTACAGGGCACTGTCGCAGCCGTTGTCTTTCAGAATTACGACAACGGCTATGCTGTGCTGCGCCTGAAAAGTGAGGGTGCGGAGGCTGTGACTGTGGTAGGCACAATTCCGATGCCTGCTGTGGGTGAGCGGCTGATGGTCACCGGTCGGTGGGCAAATCACCCGAGCTATGGACGGCAGTTTGAAGCGGAGTTTTTAGAGCGGCTGATGCCCCAGACCACTGCCGAGATTCTCAACTATCTTTCCAGCCGGACCATTAAGGGCATCGGTCCCCGGATGGCTGCACGAATCGTCCAACGGTTTGGAGATGAGACCCTTACCATTATGGAACGGGAACCGGAAAGATTAGCACAGGTCAGCGGTATTTCTGCTGCCAAGGCCCAAGCAATTGGCGAAGCCTTCCGGCTTCAGTTCGGTATGCGCCATTTAATGGAGTTTTTTGCCCTGCATCATCTGCCCACGGAGCTGGCAGTAAAAACCTATAAGTTATACGGAGATACGGCAACAGAGCTTTTATATGACGACCCTTACCTGTTGATGGACGAGGGTCTGGAAGCGCCCTTTGGCGCTGTGGACCGATTTGCCATTGACCTTGGCATTGCCGGAAACGACCCCCGGCGGGTGGAAGCCGGTGTGCTGTTTGAGCTGACCTACAATTTATCTGCCGGCCACAGCTTCCTTCCGGAAAACAAGCTGGTTGCCGCCACTGCACAGCTATTGAGTGTAGACGAGCAGACCGTATATGAAAGTCTGGAACGGCTGCTGAAGGCAGACCGTCTGGTGCGGGATACCCTGGCCAATCTTTCTATCTGCTATCTGCCTTCCCTCTATCAGGCAGAAACCTACTGTGCCCGTCGGCTTTTGGAGCTTGCTGGCAACCGCTTCCCTGCCCCAACAGCTCTTCCAAAAAAATTGCACAGCGCAGCAGCAGACAGCGGTGTTACTTATTCTGCCCAGCAGGAGCAGGCGATGGAAGAAGCCGCCACCTCCGGCCTTTTGATGATCACCGGCGGACCAGGTACCGGCAAGACCACCATTTTGAAGGGTATTCTCTCTTTATATGACCAGATGGGTCTTAGCTGTCTGCTTGCCGCGCCCACCGGACGGGCAGCCAAGCGGCTGACGGAAGTGACCGGACGGGAGGCATCCACCATCCATCGGCTCTTGGGTGCAGGGATCGATCCTCACACCGGTAAACTTTTCTTTGCCCGGGACGAATCTAATCCCCTGAAAGCAGATGCCCTGATCGTAGATGAAATGTCTATGGTGGATGTGCAGCTTTTGGGAAGTCTTTTGCTGGCTGTTCCCCCTTATACCCGTTTGATCTTAGTGGGTGATCCGGATCAGCTCCCCCCTGTGGGCCCCGGCTTCCCCTTTAGCGATATGCTGCGTTCTCAGGCACTGCCTGCTGTACGTCTGACGGAGATCTTCCGTCAGGCACAGGAAAGCCTGATCGTTATGAATGCTCACCGGGTAAACAATGGACAGCATCCGGAACTGAAAAATGTAAAGAGCGACTTTTTCTTCCTGCCTGCCCAGTCTGAAGAAAGTGCCGCCCAAACCATCGTCAGTCTTTGCTGTACCCGACTTCCTCAAAATATGGGAATTCCCGCAAATCAAATTCAGGTCCTGTCCCCCACCAAACGAGGCAGCACCGGAACGGTCAATCTGAACCGGCTTTTGCAAGCAAGTCTGAACCCTCCGTCCCCCGGCAAAAAGGAGCGCCCCTTCGGAGATATTATTTTCCGGGAGGGTGACCGGGTAATGCAAATTCGCAACAACTATGATATTCTCTGGACCAAAACCGACGGCAGCGCAGTGGGTACGGGTATTTTCAACGGAGATGTGGGAATCATCGAGAGTATCGACCCGGATATGGAAGCCATGCGGATCGTTTTTGACGACCGGCAGGTGGTCTATGATTTCACCCAGCTAAACGAGCTGGAGCTTGCTTATGCAATGACTGTGCATAAAAGTCAGGGTAGCGAATACCGGGCTGTGGTTCTGGCTGCCTGGGGCGGCTCTGCGTTCTTACTGAACCGCAGTGTTCTCTACACTGCCATCACCCGGGCAAAGGAGCTGCTGGTAATCACCGGTCAGGCGGAAACTGTTTTTGCTATGACCGACAATGCCAAAATCGGTCGCCGTTATACGGGGCTGAAGCTGCGTTTGCAGGAAAGGGACTGTAAATGACGGATAGACTCTTGCGTTTTCTGTTTCCTCCCAAATGCGTCCTCTGTCGGTGTTTGCTGCCGGATCAGCAGACCGATCTGTGCCATAGCTGCCGGACTAATA
>JAZQDL010000024.1:0-3999 GCA_045546835.1 Faecousia sp. | reverse complement strand
CCCTTCCTGACAAAGGACGATCTGCGGGAGGCTTATCCCTACGGTCTGCTGGGAACTTCCTTAAATGACTGTGTCCGTATCCAGTCCACCTCCGGCACCACCGGCAAGCGTGTTGTTGCGTTCTATACCCAGCACGATGTGGACCTGTGGGAGGACTGCTGCGCCCGTGCCATCGTGGCTGTGGGCGGTGGCAAGGAGGATGTGGTCCATGTGGCATACGGCTACGGTCTGTTCACCGGCGGCGCCGGTCTTCACGGCGGCTCTCACAAAGTGGGCAGCCTTACCCTGCCTATGTCCTCCGGCAACACTGACCGTCAGCTCCAGTTTATGACCGACCTTGGTTCCACCATTCTCTGCTGCACCCCCTCCTATGCAGCTTATCTGTCTGAAAGTATCCACGAGCGGGGTCTGAAGGACCAGATCAAGCTGAAGGCAGGCATCTTCGGCGCAGAGGCCTGGAGTCAGAAAATGCGTGAGGACATCGAAAAAGGTCTCGGCATCAAGGCTTATGACATCTACGGTCTGACGGAGATCTCCGGACCGGGCGTTTCCTTCGAATGTGAAGCCCAGACCGGTATGCACATCAACGAGGACCACTTCATTGCCGAGATCATCGACCCCAACACCGGCGAGGTGCTGCCGATGGGCTCTAAGGGTGAGCTGGTATTCACCTGCATCACCAAGGAAGCTTTCCCTCTGCTCCGCTACCGCACCCGTGACATCTGCATCCTCAATGACGAGCCCTGTCCCTGCGGCAGAACCCATATCAAGATGAGTAAGCCGATGGGCAGAAGTGACGATATGCTGATCGTCAAGGGTGTCAATGTGTTCCCCTCCCAGATCGAGGCTGTGCTTCTGGAGCAAGGCTATCCTGCCAACTACCAGATCATTGTGGATCGGGTCAACCACTCCGACACATTGGAGGTTATGGTGGAAATGACCCCGGAGAGCTTCTCCGACTCCCTTGCCAAGGTGACCGCTATGGAAAAGAATCTGGTGGATGCACTGAAGGCTATGCTGGGCATCTATGCCAAGGTCCGTCTGGTCGCACCCAAGACCATCGCCCGCAGCGAGGGCAAGGCTGTCCGCATCATCGATAAGCGTAAAATTTAAGGAGGAAATCCTATGGTACATCAAATTTCTGTATTTCTGGAAAACCGTGCCGGTCAGCTGGCTGAGATCACCGAAATTCTGGCAGAAAACAACATTGACCTGCGTGCCATCTCCATTGCGGAAACCTCCGATTACGGAATTCTCCGTATGATCGTGGACAATCCGGAAAAGACCACGGGTATCTTGCTGCAGAAGGGCTACATTCTCTCTATGACCCCCGTGCTGGTGATCGCCGTGCCGGATCAGCCCGGCGGACTTGTGCCTGTGCTGTCCACTCTGGCAGAGGGCAACATCGACATTGAGTATATGTACTCCCTGTTCCTGCATACAGACGGAAAGGCCTATATGGTGTTCCGTGTTGCGGAAGAGGAAAAGTTCGTTGCCTTGCTCAAAACCCACAGCATTACCCCCTGTACTGCCGAAGAACTGGGACTGAACTAAAATTGCAACAATTTCGGGAGGTGGCTCAGGTCTCGAGCCGCCTCCCTCATTTTGCCAAATTTCTGTTTGACGACTAGGCGCACTGTAGGGCGGGGGCTTGCTCCCGCCGTTTAAAATGTTCGGTTTTGGCGGCGGGAGCAACCCCCCGCCCTACCATAATCAATTCGACAAACAGGAATTTGACGGATTGTGTTGTCTCTATCGGATGCTTTTTCTCGTTTCAAAAGGATATGCAGTCCATCCTTAATTGGTTCACTGTACACCCAAATGGGAGTTTTTCGGATATAAGTATTCAGAAAGAGCCGCATTTCATCACAAGAAAGGGTCTGTAAATACTTATGGGAATATTTTTGCCGGAATTCTAAGGCAGCTAACCGCCAATGCAGCACATAGTCCCGCAATTCCATAGCCTCCGGTGACCGGGCTTTTCGCCCCATCCACCAGCGCCAGCCTTTTTGGGGGTATGCCTGCAGATCCTCCAGTGGCATTTCAACAAAGTATTCATAAAGGGTTCGCCCATTTCGGTACATAACAACATCGTGCAGATGAAAGTCTTCCATATCTGACAGGTCATACTTGATCATTTCCGAACCTCCAAAATATTTTAGATATACTATGTATCTACAATTAACATTGTAACACATACTAGGCATAAAATAAACACACAATATATCTTATTGAGGTGTTTTTATGGCTATAAAAAGTGTATCTATCCGAATTGAAGAGGAAATGCTTAAAAAGATCGGCTACGTTGCGGATTTTGAAGGGCGAAGTGTCAACAGTCACGTTTTGGTGCTGATCCGTGAAAACATTGAAGCCTTTGAACGCAAATACGGAAAGATCGAGGGTGCCATCCGCCCTGCCGAGAATGTAAAGCCCTCCGGCAAGCACAGTTAAGGAACACAAGGGTCGGTTCGCTGTTTGTCTTCATTTATACTATATCATATTGTGGTTATCTCCACAATACTGAAATCAAACCTTTTTGCTTATAATATGATTAGTATATGCAAAAAGGTGGTGAGGACTGTGTTGGATTATACTCCCCTATGGGAAACAATGGAAAGAAAAAAGATATCTCAGTACAGTCTTTTGAAAGCCGGAATTGACAATAAGACACTGGATACTCTCAAAAAGGGAAATAATATTACTTTGCTGACTTTAGAGAAAATCTGCACAATCCTGGGTTGCACACCTAATGATGTGGTGCGCTTTGTTTCTGTCCAGAAGTAATTTCTAAAACACCATTAAATAGAAAACTAACGGTGGAAGCAAGCCCCCGCCCTACAGTGTCTTACCTGACGCGTTCGTAGGGCGGGGGCTTGCTCCCGCCGTTAGTCTGTTATATTTTATGGCTGTTTGCCGATGTATGCCAGGATGCCGCCGTCTACATAGAGGATATGTCCGTTGACAAAATCGGAAGCATCGCTTGCTAAAAACACTGTCGGTCCAACTAAATCTTCCGTTGTGCCCCAGCGACCAGCAGGGGTTTTGGAAACAATGAACTGATCAAAGGGATGGCGACTGCCGTCCGGCTGAATTTCCCGTAAGGGAGCAGTCTGCTCCGTTGCAATATACCCCGGTCCGATGCCGTTGCACTGAATATTCGCCCCGCCAAATTCTGCGCAAATATTCCGGGTCAGCATTTTCAGGCCGCCCTTTGCCGCCGCATAAGCAGATACTGTTTCTCTGCCCAGCTCGCTCATCATTGAGCATACATTGATGATCTTGCCGTGTCCCTTTTCGATCATACCGGGCAGCACTGCCTTGGCGCAGATGAAAGGTCCGATCAGGTCCACATCGATCACTCTGGAAAAGTCCTCCACGGACATTTCGGTCATAGGAATTCGTTTGATAATACCTGCGTTGTTCACAAGAATATCCACTGTGCCCACTTCCTCCCGGATCTGGGCAATCATTTTCTGCACAGCATTCTCGTCTGTCACATCCGCAACATACCCATAGGCGTTGATGCCCGCCTTGCGGTATTCTTCCAGACCCCGCTCCATACTCTCCCGGTTGGAACTGTTAAAGCAGACAGTCGCACCTGCCTGTGCCAGACCCACGCCCAGCGCAAAGCCGATAGAATGCGCGCCGCCGGTCACCAGCGCCACCTTTCCGGTCAAATTAAATAAATTCATTATATCTACCCCTTTATATAGTAGGGCGGGGGCGTGCTCCCGCCGTCGATAACTGAGTTTTTTGCGGGGGGAGCAAGCCCCCGCCCTACCTCTGGCACAAAAAGTGCGTGCCTTGCAGCACGCACTTTTTAGAACAAATTAAGCTTTGCCTGCGCAGCCGAGGACGTTCACCAGCTTGTGGCGAACCAGCTCCTTGATGTTGGCGCGGGCGGGCTTCAGGTACTCACGGGGGTCAAACTTAGAGGGCTCATCGTTGAAGAACTGACGGATGGTGCCGGTCATAGCAAGACGCAGGTCGGAGTCGATG
>JAZQDL010000023.1:0-27276 GCA_045546835.1 Faecousia sp. | reverse complement strand
ACCCTCTCTGACAACATTGACAGCGTTTAAAAACCCAGAAACCGTTGCGGCAGCAGCAGTTTCCGGGTTTTCGGTCTTTTTTTGACCCGCTGCAGATACGTATGGTAACCGCAGTGGGATTGTTTAATGTACACAATTTTCCATTGTTCGTTTTGACAGATCCAGCATAGCCAAAGTGAATTCCTCAAACGGTGTCCATGTTGTCTGTGACGGGTCACCCTCCCGGATGCGGAGGGTGCGGCGGATTTCCTTTGGAATCACGATTCTGCCGAGGTCGTCCACCCGGCGGACAATTCCTGTTGCCTTCATAATATATCTTTCTCCTTTTACAATACATTTGGCGGGCGGATGATATCCGCCCCTACATTAGAAATGTTGGTTTGCGCTTGTAGGGGCGGCAATCTGCCGCCCGCGGGCGGTCACAGACCGCCCCTATGGATTCTTCCGAACATCTTCATAGGGGCGAACTATGTTCGCCCGCCCTACAACAATTTTACAAATTACGCTGTTAGTATCTGTAAACGGACGGAGATTATACCGCTAACACAAAAATAGCGAGGTGCGTTCACCCCGCTATTTTTTGTTTTTCTGTTTTTTCATTCGAAGCAGGAGGCCGGATAAAAAGTCTGCTGCTTTTTCTGTCAGTGTATTTGTTACAGGCACTGCGGTTTTCATAGCAATCGCCATTACGATGATGGAAAAACACAGGCTTTGGATGGGATTTGTTACATTGGTAACAAGACCAAATACACTCGCGATCAGCCAGACGGATGTTTTCATCACCGATTCTGACAGGCACAGAACCAATGTTGCTTTTCCCAAATTTGCGCAGAAGGGAAATGCAAACAG
Source organism: Faecousia sp. (assembly GCA_045546835.1). Classification (GTDB taxonomy): domain Bacteria; phylum Bacillota; class Clostridia; order Oscillospirales; family Oscillospiraceae; genus Faecousia. The sequence continues at coordinate 26,427 of JAZQDL010000023.1, read as the reverse complement.
TTTGCCCAAAACTCGGGTAAACAAAAATGCCATAAGGATATGACCCGCTTCCGGCAACAGATGCAGCGGCTTTAGCGGCAGCCGATAGATAAAGAGCCAAATTCTGTCGTAATAGCCAAAGTAGGCCAATGCCATATAAAGGACAGGAATTACAACAAGCGGGACGGAAAGGGCGCGCCGGAAGGGTCCTTGAATTTTTATATAGACACCGTACAGAAATGCCCCCAGTGCGTAATAGAACAAATACTCCGGTATGCAATGGATCGAGAAGATCAAATTCTGGGGCAGGAGATAAAGATAACGGAAACAATAATGCGTCACGCCCGAAAGAACAGCGATGATCGCCGTTGCTGCGTTTTGGTTTTTTAGCCGGCACAGCGAAGTCAGCCGCAGCAAAATGTGGTATATGACCGACACCAGGAAGAAACAGGGAATAAACCAGCTTCCGCCAACCTCAGCCGAACCTCTGACAGATTTAAAATAAAGAATAAATGTATCCAGTGTGCGGGAATCATCGTAGCTATACAAAATAGCATTGTAGGCAGTGTTAATAACGACCCAGATCCCCCAAGGGATCATATATTTCATCAGACCGTTTGCCACCTGCCCAAGTACCGTTTGATGGCTCTTCTTCGTTGCCCAAAGACCGGACAGCATAAAGAAAACACAAACATGATAGCCGCTGAAAAAAGGAAACAGCAGGCCGGAATTTGTACCGTAATGCCCAACATAGATCGCCAGGATCAGAAAGAACTTCATTGCATCGATGGTCTGACTTCGTTTGGATCTTGCTCTGATCTGTTGGCCTAGAACACTTTCTTCTGTTTTCATTTTCTTCCCTCCGTTTATTACTTACTACGATCACAGCTTTGTCAGGGCGCTGAAGGCGGCGATGTCCTCTTCTCTGGTGACCTTAATATTATTGACACTGCTTTCGATAAAGTTAATGTTATAACCCAGATTATACAAAAGCATCGTACAGCAGGACTCTGTCAGGGGATGCTTTTGGTTGTAGGCTTTCTCAAAAACCTGCTCGATCAATTCCAGCCGGTGCGCCTCCGGGGATTGCAAGGCAATGGTGGTATTTCTGTCCACATATTTGGGTCTACCCTCGGAAACATCAAACTGCACATACTCATTCATACTGTGGCAGATGGTGGCGCTTCCGGTTTTAATACAGGCCTGCAGGAGATTGGAGATCATTTCCGTAGTCACCATGGGTCTGGTGGCCTCCTGGATCAGGATCATATCTCTGGGCTTATATTGCTCCCGTATATGCTCCAGGGCATTTTTCAGGGAGATCATACCGCTGCTGCCTGCCATCACGATCCCTTTGAGCTTGGTAATTCCAAACTGCCGGGCATAGGCTTTAACAATGTCCTCCCACCCTCTCAAGCACACCACATAAATAGCATCCACTGCCGGGTGCGCCTGATAGGCATCCATACTGTACACCAGAATAGGTTTACCGTTTACATTGATAAACTGGCTGGGGATATTCTGGCGGTTTCTTCCGGATTTGCCTCCTGCCAGAATAATGGCAACATTCTTATGTCTGCCGGTGTCAGAGTGCTGAGAAATCACTTCTATCTGCAGCCGGGGGGCTTCAAAGCCGGTGATCAGCGCCTCCGGGGTAGTGTCCAACACCTGGGCAAACCGCTGAAGCTTTTTCTGGGACACATCGTTTTCCCCGGACTCAATTTTTGCAATGGTGGAGCGGGTTTTATATCCCATTGCGTCCGCCAGCTCCTGCTGAGACATCCGCAGCTCATAGCGGCGCTTTTTTATATTGATCCCCAAAGACATATGCGCACCTCTTAATTGCTTTTTTGTATATTATAAATCAACAAAGTGTGATTATCAAGGTTGTTTTTAAAGGAAATGTTGATTTTTTGTTGACAAATACTACCCCTTGTGTATAATGAACCCCGATTGTGATTTTTCCATTTTTCCACAAAGGAGTAAGCTTATGAAGGCAGTTATTTTCAATTCCGGTCTTGGTAACCGGATGGGCGACTTTACCCAAAACAACCACAAGTCTATGGCACGGCTGAAGGACGGCGAGACCATTTTCCATCGTCAGCTCCGGCTGCTCAGTGCCGAGGGCATCACCGATTTTATTATCACCACCGGTCCTTTCGAGGATCAGCTGAAGGCAGAAGCGGCAGATTTCCCCCACCTGAACTTCACCTTTGTGCGCAACGACATTTACGACAAGACCAACTACATCTACTCAATGTATCTGGCACGGGAGCATATGAATGACGACCTGCTGTTCCTCCACGGCGATCTGGTGTTCAACCGGAAGCTGGTCCACGATGTGCTTGCCTGCCAGGACGGCAACACCGCTACTGTCAACTTCAAGAAAGCGCTTCCTGAGAAAGACTTCAAGGGCAGAGTGAAGGACGGCCAGGTGCTGGAGGTTTCCATTAAGATCTTCGATGAGGACTGCTTCGCTTTCCAGCCCTTCTACAAGATGACGAAGGCCACTGCCTCTGCCTGGATCGGCAAGGTGGTAGAATTCATCCACAAGGGCGAGGACAAGTGCTACGCGGAAAACGCCCTTAATGAGATCTTCCCTGTGCTGAATGTGCGTGCGTTTTCCTATGAGGATTACTACATCGACGAGATCGACAATCTGGACGATCACGCCCGTGTCACTGCTGACATCATCCCCTTTGATGAAGCAGACGCAAAGATCTTCGGTTAATAAGACCAAAGCGTGTCGCAAACAGACGCGACACGCTTTTTCTGCGTCAAATTCCAGTTTGTCGAACTGTTAAACCGTAGGGCGGGGGTTCTACTCCCGCCGTTGAAAATGTTCGGCTTTGGCGGCGGGAGCAGAGCCCCCGCCCTACCATAATCAATTCGTCAAACAGAAATTTGACTTATACTTGACATTTTACTACTTTATTATATAATTATTTTGGTACTCATCTTTCAAGTAAAGGAGAATTCTCTTGAAGACAAAAAACAAAATCGGTGCTTACGGCTATAATGCCGAGCAGTATGCCAAATTCCGCAAATACGCCTGGCTGACCCTTCTGTGCTTTGGCTTTACTTACCTGTTCTTCTACAACGGCCGCCAGAACATTAACCTGGTGCTGCCGCTGATGAAGCAGGAGTTTCAGTCCGATCTGGGCACGCTGGGTATCGTTTCCTCTGCACTGTTCTGGTGCTACGCCTTCGGTCAGCTGGTCAGCGGCAGGCTGGGCTCTTTCTTTGGCTACAAAAAGCTGATGATCTTCGGCATTCTTTCCTCCGCAGTGCTCAATGTGCTGATCTCTTTCCAGAGTAGTCTTGTGGTAATCGCCGTTTTGTGGGGCTTAAACGGCTTTTGTCAGGCGATGGTCTGGTCCAACGGACTGGGCGTTATCAATAAGTGGTGGCCCAAAAAGGAGCGGGGCTTTGCTTCCGGTCTTACCACCGCCTTTTCCGGTATGGCGCAGGCAGTTACCTACCTGACGGTCAACTGGTGTCTGATCTTAAATCCCGAATGGACCTGGCGTGCCGGCTTCCGTTTCCCCATTGTCCCGATGGTCGTCATTCTGATCGCCTTTGTATTCTTCTTTAAGGAGCAGCCGGAAAGTGTTAGTCTGCCTGCCTTCCGGGAGGAAAATGAGGCGCTCAACGCCAGCAATGCAGCAATGGAGGAAAAGCTCTCCAAAAACGGCTTCTTCTATGCCTACAAGCTGCTGTTTAGCGAGCCGAAGGTCATTTTGTTCTGCCTGATCTCTGCCATTGCAGGTATCGGACGCTACGGTCTTCTGACCTGGGTGCCCACCTACTTCACCGAAGAGCTGGGGCTGACACTGAAGGATGATATGTTCACCTACATTGTGTTACCTCTTGGTCAGGCCTGCGCTATGTTCGTCTTCCCCTTCATCACCGACAAGGTGTTCAAGGGCAAGCGGGAGCCTATGCTGATCCTGGCTGCTGTTGCCGCCTTTGCGGGTATGATCTGCTTCCCCCTGTTTAAGACCCAGCTGCCTGCAACGATCATGCTGTTTGTAGTAGGCGTGTTTAGTATGGTGACCGGTGTGATCTGGGCGATCGCCGGCGATATGGGTGGCAAAGCCCTTTCCTCCACAGTAGTGGGTGTTCTGGACTGGGCAGTATATATGGGCGCTGCCATTCAGGCCTCCGTCTTCGGCTTTGTCCAGCAGAAATTCGGCTGGGGCGCGATCTTTGTCACCATCGGTGTTCTGTACATCATTCTGCTGGTGCTGACACTCCTTGCCCGGAAAATGAAACTGAAAAATCTGTAAAAAAGGACCTGTTGCAAATGCAACAGGTCCTTTGCTCATCAGATCTCTTTATACATCGTCACCGCATCGTCCTTGCGGACATTGTCGGCAACCAGCGTTACCTCCACGGCTACGGTTCTGGGGCCCATAGCGATCTGAATCTGATCGCCGACTTTCACTTCGTAGCTGGCTTTCACCACTCTTCCGTTGACACTGATCCTGCCATTATCGCAGGCTTCATTGGCAACGGTCCGGCGTTTAATAAGCCGGGAGACCTTCAGATACTTATCAAGACGCATCTTATTTTGCGATGGTGTCCTTCAAAGTCTTGCTTGCCTTGAAAGCGGGCAGGCGGGTAGCGGGGATCTGGATGGTCTCCTTGGTGCGGGGGTTGCGGCCAACGCGAGCTTCACGAGCCTTAACCTCGAAGATACCGAAGCCGGAAACCTGAACCTTGTCGCCCTTAACCAGGGACTCGGTAACAGTTTCAAAGGTTGCGTTGATGACGCCCTCTGCGTCCTTCTTGGTCAGGCCGGTCTTTGCTGCAACGGCAGCGATGAGTTCAGTCTTGTTCATAAAATTTTACCTCTTTTCCAAATATTTGGTACTTAGACAGTATCATATTTTTCCTTGAATTTCAAGGGGTTTCTTCGATTTTTTTGCAAAAAACCGAAAGTTTTTTCCTGTTTTTTGCAAGCAGATCACAATTTTAGGATTTTTGCTATTTTATCTCCCTTGGGAAGAAGCTGGCAATCCTCTTTTTTGATGGATTTAAGCAGCACAACGCCCACAAAATACACCACTACACCAACGGCGATCGGACCGCCGCAGAGGATCACACTGCTGGCATCTTCCCCGAAGATCCGCATCAGCAGTGCTGATGTGCCGTAGACAGCTGCGCCCATCAAGATGGCGGGCAGCACCGGACGCAGAAGGTTTTTCAGAAGTGCCGGTTTTTGAGGAACAAGCTTCCGGATGGCAAACAGGTTCAGCACCGCAATGCCGCCGTAGCCTAAGATTGCACCGATGGGCGCGCCTAAAATGCCGATAGCGGGGTTGCCCACCAGAATATACACCACAGCAAGCTTGGCAACGCCGCACTGGAGCATATTGATCACCGGCACGTGGGCATAGCCGTGGGACTGGAGAAGGGCGTTGGTGTACTGAATAATGGCATACAGGAAAATACTGACACCCAGAAGGGCAAGGAGCTGTCCGCCCAGCACCAGATTGCTTCCGGTGTAGCCGCCAAGCAGGGACATAATAGGCTCACCCAGCACAAGCAGACCCACAGTACAGGGCAGGCTCAAAAGGCCTGTGATCCGGGCAGCGGACTCCTCGGTCTCCCGGACTGCCTGATCCTTCGAAAGGGTCAGGTTGGAGGTGATCGCCGGGATCACACTGACGGTAATGGGGATGATGAAGGCACAGGGCATATTGAAAATGGTCTGTGCCATATTGTAAATGCCCTTTAAGATGGTAGCAGCCTTCTGGGCATCCACTTCGGCTGTCACCATTTGTCCCATATACTGATTGCTTCCGATGAGATAGACCAGCCGGTCCATATACAGTCCGGATTCCACCACAGTCAGCAGCTGCAGACCGGCAGAGCCGATGGTAATGGGAACAGCAATGGCAAGCAGGCCCTTGGCAGTGCTGCCGAAGCTGTGGGCTTTCTCATTGGTTTGGGGCAATTCCCCATAGGCGGGGATAAATTTGCCCCGCAGATAGAACACAGAGAAGATGCAGCTGACCGTCACGCCCAAAATTGCGCCGCCGGCAGCAAGGGCAACACTTTGGGTAAAGTGCATAATGGCAATGGCTGCGCTCAGACCCACCAGAAGCTTAAAGACCGCCTCCATCATCTGAGAGTTGGAGGTGGGGCGCATATTGCCCTGACCCTGGAAAAATCCCCGGTAAGCGGAGATCAGTCCCATCAGCAGCGCGCAGGGCGCAAGGCTGGCAATGGCTGCCCAGGCATCCGGCTGGTTCAGGACATTGGCAAGATAGCGACAGCCAAAGAGCATAAGCAAGGTGCTAACAATACCCAGACCAAGGAAAATAGCACGAGCAGTGCGGTAGATCCGCCGCACCTGATTGTAGTGACCCAGGGCACTTGCCTGACTGATCATCCGGCTCATTGCCACAGGCAAACCGGCGGTGGAGATCATCAGCAGCACCGCGTAAATATCGTATGCAGTTGTAAAATAAGCGTAGCCCTCCGCACCGATCACCGCATTCAGCGGCAGCTTATACAGCGCACCGATCAGCTTTACCACAGCGGTGGCAATGGCAAGAAGCGCCGCACCGTGGAGGAAGGTTTGCTTTTTCGAGGTTTCAGACATAATTTACTCCTTTTCCCGGAACAGACGATCAATGGTGTAGCCGGTCAGGTCTTCCATAACGGATTTTAAGTCGATGGTGGGGAACTGTCCGTTCTGATAGAGAATCTTACCCCGGACCATGGTCATTGCCACATCGCCGCCCTTTGCTGAGAAGGCAAGGCTGCGGAACACATCGTGACAGGGGATCAGATGGGGTGCAGAGAAGTCTACCAAAATTACATCCGCGTCCATCCCCTCTTTGAGCATACCGGTATCCTCCGCCCGACCCTGTGCTCTTGCACCGCAGACGGTTGCCATCATCAGGATCGCCTGGGCGGGCATTGCATCTGCATCCCCAACCGCAAGGCGGGCGCTGCAGGCAGCAGCACGCATCACTTCAAACAGGTCAAGATTTCCCGCCTCCATTGCGCCCCCTGTGCCTAATGCCACATTCATACCGGCTTTGACACACTTGGCAATGGGCGTGGTAGGAACACCTGCCTTGGAGTCAGCCAAAGGCGTGGCGGCAACGGATGCCTTTTTCTTGCCTAAGAGCTGCAGCTCGGTCTCCTCCAGCTGGGCGCAGCCTGCAGCCAGTGCTGGCACATTAAATACCCGGTGGCAGTTGAGCAGCTCCGCAGGCCCTAAGCCTGTCCGGTCCAGACAGGACTCTGTTTCTTCCTGGGTCTGTGCCAGATGCAGCTGGAAGCCAAGACCCTTTTCCGCGGCATAATCCGCAAGACCCTCCCAAAGGGGGTAGTTGCTGGTGTATTCTGCGTGGATACCTGCATCGATTTTGATGCGTCCAGAGTCATGGCCGTGCCACTTATCTGTCACACGGCAAAGCTCCTTGCACTGTTCGTCCGTTTCAAAATCAAAGGGCTCGTTTTCATCTGTAAACCGATTGGCAGACAGGGCGATATTTGCCTTAATGCCTGCATCACTAACTGCCTGCGCGGTGGCTTCCGGATAGTAGTACAGATCGGAGACTGAGGTGATGCCAAACCGCAGACATTCCGCAATACCTAAAAGGGCAGAAGCCTTGGCGCAACGGGAGTCCATTTTTGCTTCCTTCTGGAGTAGCTGCTCCAGCGCCTCTTTTCGGGGGGTGTCGTCCCAGAGGGTGCGCAGAGCGGTGGTGGCAAGATGGGTGTGGCAGTTCACAAGGCCGGGCATTGCCACCATACCGGTACCGTCAATAATGGTAGACGGCTGCCCCTCCGGGGCAGTTTTGCCGATATAGGAGATCTTGCCCTTTTCAATGCCCAGAAAAGCACCAAACAGCACATCCATTTTTTCATTCATGGTCACAATGGTGACATTGGAAATTAATGCATCCAAATAGCATACTTCCTTTCGTAGGGCGGGGGCTTGCTCCCGCCGTGATACATTTTGGGTATTTGACGGCGGGAGCAAGCCCCCGCCCTACATAGATAGAGCGATGGATTACAGCATAGCGAACAATTCCTCTTTTTGCTGAAGAACACTGTCTAATTGCTCGATATATTGCTCGGGGAATTTGGGGTTGTGGAAGCGCTGCAATGAGCCGTCGGGCAGGTTTACCTTGTTCATACCGCCGCCGCCCAGGGATAAAATAGTGTGCAGCTCCTCCATCATATAGATATTATACAGACAGTCCCTTCCCTCTTTGCTCCAGCCCACATTTTCAAAGCTGCCGGACATATATTTCTGCCGGTACAGATAGTAAGGCTTGTAGCCAATGCTGCGCAGGGTCTGATTGGCGTATTCTACCATTTGGGCAGCCTCTTCCCAGCTGGGAAGTCCCGCCCGGTTTTCAAACAGGTCTGCGCCTTTTTTCAGGGCAAGGGTGTGGACAGTAATATTGGCGGGATTTAACGCAGCCACAGTATCAAGACTATGGCAGAAACCTGCAAGGTTATCTCCGGGCAGTCCGGCGATCAGGTCCATATTGATATCCGCAAAGCCGGCATCCACCGCCTCCTGATACCTTTGCAGCACATCAGAAGCTGTGTGGGGGCGTCCGCTTGCCCGCAGGACATTATCCACCATACTTTGGGGGTTGATGCTCATCCGGTCCGCTCCGTGTTGGCGGATGGAGCGGAGCTTTTCGGCACTTAAAGTATCGGGTCTTCCGCCTTCTACTGTAAATTCCAGACAGCGGCTCAGGTCAAAGCTGTCTTTGATATGCTCCAGCAGCTGTGCTATTTGGGGCTCGGACAAGGTGGTAGGTGTGCCGCCGCCTATGTAAATGGTACGAACCGAGCGTCCGGAACTTTCCAAAAGTTTTCCCGTCAGGCTTAATTCTTTGTGAAGGGCTTCCAAATAAGGGGTCAAAAGCTCTGTCCGCTTGCCCACGCTGCGGCTGACAAAGCTGCAATAGGCACAGCGGGTGGGACAGAAGGGGATTCCTATGTATAAGGAGATGTCCTTCTCAGACAAAAGCTCCGCTGCCCGGACGGTGGACCGGGAGCAGTCCAGTGCCAGCTTGCGCCGGGGTTCTGTTACAAAGTAAACCTCCTTCAGCAGCTTATCCGCCGAGCGTTCTGTGCCACCCTCTAAAAGATGCTTTGTGGTGATTTTGGTAGGACGGACACCGGCAAGGGCACCCCAAGCCGGAACCTGAGAAAGATGGGGCAAAGCCGCCAGATAGTAGCTTTGCTGCAAAATGCGGCGGCGCAGACGCACCGTTTCTTCCGACACTTTCAGCCTGCGGCTGGCGCGGGTGGTTTTCCCGTTCAGGGTGATTTGGGTCACTGCAGTCAGCCAGGTTTTTCCCCGATGCAGCGCAGACACCGCCTGCCCCTGCTCCTCCACAGAAAACAGCGCCATTTGCAATTGCTCCACCGCATATTGGTCCTGATGTCCCATAAGTGTTAGTTTCATATTCGTTCCTCATAGGAAATTGAAAAATGAAAGTTGAAAATGATTGACGGGAAATATTAAAGCCATCGTACCTTCACGTCATTGCGAGACCAGTTCGCAAACTGGTCGTGGCAATCCGTTCTCCTTACAAAAGGGAATACGGTTTGCCACAGGTGCTGACGCACCTTCGCAAAGACGTGGTTTTTGTTGCCGCACACATCTATCGTACCTTGCCTATAATTTTCAATTTTCCATTTTCAATTGTCAATTACTTATTGCATATAGGAGTTGTATTTTTTCTCGTCCTGCAATGTAGTAGACGGGCCATGACCGGGATAGACGGTATAGTCTTTTTCCAGGCGCCTCAGCCGCCGGAGGGAACCCAGGATGGTCGTCCAGTCCCCGCCGGGCAGATCTGTTCTGCCGCAGGAGTCTTGAAACAGGGTGTCACCGGTAAACAAAGCGTTTTCCGCCAGAATGCATACCGAGCCGGGGGTATGCCCGGGAGTGTGCAGAATTTTCAGGGAAATATCTGCCAAATTCAGCACATCGCCTTCTTTGTAGGTGTCTGTATAGTAGATCGGTCCGTTTGTCATCTGGGGCGGCATAGAAAGATCCTCCGGACAGATGTATACCCGACAGTCGGTTTCCGAGGCAAGGTAGCGCACGCCGCCCACGTGGTCAAAATGTCCGTGGGTCAGTAAAATGGCTGCGACCTTTTTCCCCAGAGCCTGTCGGAGGATCTCCTCGGACTCATAGCCGGGATCGATCACAAGGCAGCTGTCAGAGCCTTCTTTCCAAAGAATATAGCAATTGGTCTGATATGCCCCCAGGGGCAATGTTACTACATTGACCATCTAAAATTCCTCCACCATAGTAGGGCGGGGGCTTGCTCCCGCCACAAAAAACATATTCATACCGGCGGGAGCAAGCCCCCGCCCTACATTATGATCTCCGAGGGGTATCCATCAGCTGGTCGGTGTCCAAAATCAGGGTCACCGGGCCGTCGTTGATGGACGCTACCTGCATATCCGCGCCGAACTGTCCGTGCTGTGGGGGATAGCCCAGTTCCTGGCAGATTGCCAGAAAGCGTTCATACATAGCATTTCCCAGCTCCGGGCCTGCCGCATCGGTAAAGCTGGGGCGGCGACCCTTCCGGCAGTTACCGTAGAGAGTAAACTGGCTGACCACCAGCACCTGACCGTCCACATCAGCAAGACCCAGGTTCATTTTTCCGTTTTCATCCTCAAAGACCCGCAGACCCAGCGCCTTTTCTGCCAGATACCGGCACTCCTTCTCGGTGTCTTCCGGTCCTACGCCCAGCAGGATCAAAAAGCCCTTGCCGATCTGGCCCACCATATTGCCATCAATGGCAACTGATGCAGATTTTACTCTTGTTAGTACAGCTTTCATTTTTGCTCCTTAATTGTCAATTGCCCATTGTCAATTTCTTAGTTCTGTCCTCGGCGGGAGCCCACCACATCCCGGATATTTAAAAGCTTATTGCGGACGGCGTCCAGCTCCTGCACATCCTTTACTTCAAACCGCACCGTAAATACACTGTGGCCGTCGGGCAGGTCCTTGCCGTTAAGCTCCTTGACCCGGATGTGGTTGGTGGTCATAACTGTGGCAACATCTAAAAGCAGACCGTCTCTTGTGATGCAGTCCAGCTCCAGAGTGGTCTCGAAGGGCTGATCGTCCAGATTTGCCCAGCGGACACGGACCCAGCGGGCAGCCTGAATGGGCGCATCCCGGTTCGCGGCATTGGGGCAGTCTGCCCGGTGGACACTTACGCCGAAGCCCTTGGTGATAAAGCCTGTGATGGCATCTCCGGGAACAGGGGCGCAGCACTTGGCAAACTTGATCATACAGGACTCGATATCCTCCACGATCACGCCATTGACCGCGTGGCGGTTGCGCTTGGCGTTTTCCAACTCAGGATGGGTGCGCAGGGGATTTAGCTGCTGCTGTTTCTCGTTGGATTGGGCCTTAAGCGCCCGGTTAATATCATCCCGGATGCGGCCTACGGCTTTTACAGCAGTCAGACCGCCGTAGCCGATGGCGGCATACATATTATCCCAGCTGTCAAAGGACAGCTTTTTTAAAAGCTGAGGACTGACCTCCGGGTCGATGGTAATGCTCAGGGGCAGACCCGCCCGGCGCATTTCCGCTTCGAAGGAGGCGCGGCCATAGGTGATGTTCTCCTCCCGCTTTTCCTTTTTGAACCACTGCTTGATCTTGGTCCGGGCCTGGTTGGATTTGCAGATATTCAGCCAGTCACGGCTGGGTCCCTTGGCAGACTTGGAGGTGATGATCTCTACGATGTCGCCGTTATTAAGGGTGGTGTCGATGTTGCAGATCCGGTTGTTGATCTTTGCACCGGTCAGGGCGTTGCCCACGCCGGAGTGGATGGCATAGGCAAAGTCGATGGGGGTAGAGCCGGCAGGCAGGGAAACGATCTTGCCCTTGGGGGTGAACACAAAGACCTCGTCATCGAACATATCGATCTTGAGGGAGTTAACATAATCTTCCGCATCCGTGTCCTGCTGGCTTTCCAGCAGCCGCCGCACCCACTCAAAGTCCTTTTCGTTGCTGCCTTCTCCGCCCTGCTTGTATTTCCAGTGAGCGGCAATACCGTATTCAGCAGTTTCGTGCATTTCCCAGGTACGGATCTGCACCTCAAAGGGAATGCCCTGTCTGCCGATGACGGTGGTGTGCAGGCTCTGGTACATATTGGGCTTGGGGGTGGAGATATAATCCTTAAACCGTCCGGGCACCAGGTTAAACAGGTCGTGGATGTGACCGAGCACATTGTAGCAGTCGGGGATGGTGTCCACGATCACCCGGAAGGCATAGATGTCGTACAGCTCGTCAAGGGACTTGCCCTGACTTTGCATTTTCCGATAAATGGAGTATACATGCTTGATCCGTCCGTAGGTTTTGCTCTGGATGCCTGCATTGGACAGCCGCTGGGTGATCCGTTCCTGAATTGCCAGCATAAAGGCCTCGTCGTGCTCCTTCCGGGCAGTCAGGTGGGACATAATGTCCTCGTAGTCAGTGGGGTCCAGATACCGCAGGGCAATATCCTCCAGCTCCCATTTGATCTTCTGCATACCAAGCCGGTGGGCAAGGGGCGCATAAACATCCATTGTCTCCCGGCACTTTTTGATCTGCTTTGCGGGGGTCTGATACTGCATGGTGCGCATATTGTGCAGCCGGTCCGCAATTTTGATCAGCACCACCCGGATGTCCTTTGACATAGCCATAAACATCTTGCGCAGGTTTTCCATTTGCGCCTGCTCGGTGCTGTCGAAGTTGGCGCGGGTCAGCTTGGTAACGCCCTCCACCATTTCAGCGGTGGTCTGACCGAACAGACGGGCGATCTCCTCAAAGGAGGCATCGGTATCCTCAATGCAGTCGTGGAGCAGGGCGGCAAGGATCGCCTCCAGATCCAGACCCATTTCTGCCACGATCTGGGCAACTGCCAGAGGGTGAATGATGTAGGGCGAGCCGTCCTTGCGCTTCTGATCCTTATGCTTTTGGGAGGCGTAGGCGACCGCTTTGTCAATGCGCTCCATATCCACGCCAGGCAGGTGCTTGCACAGGGTTCGGCACATTTGGTCATAATGTTCTTCGTAACTTTCCAATTTTATCAGCTCTCTTTCACAGCCAGCAAATGCTGCATTGTCCGGCTCTGGGTCAGGTCAGCCTTATCCTGACGGGGAACCAGACGGATGGAAATATTCTTATGGTGATGCTGGATCTGCACAAGACCCACATCGGAGAAAATATCCAGACAGGTCAGCAGTTTTTCCAGACTCAAAGGCGTTCCGGACCAGCGGACGATCTTCCGGCACAGACAGATTGGCGTTTCCTCCAAGGCAGCTATGCAGAAATTGGACAAATACCGCCAGATTATACCCAGGGTAGCCCGGTCCGGCAGCAGGCTTTCTGCCTGCTGGGAGGTGATCGTACCTGCCACCAGGGCGCGGTAGCTGTCACATTCGCAGGCGCATTCTGCGTTGCAGGAAGGACGGATATCCGTCACATTCATCTGCACAGTCCGCTCTCCCCGGAATTCGTTTACCTGAGGATTAAAGGCAATATCCACCATCTCGCCCTGTGCAATGGAGGCGGTTTCCGCGTTGGCGGAGAAGTAGATGGCGTTGAAGGCGTACCGGGATGCTCGCAGGCGCAGGCGCATATGCCGTCCGTTTCCTACCTGAGTGATCCGGTCAATGATCAGGTTTTTCATAATAAGTACAGGCTTGGGACAGCCGTTGCCGCAAGGCTCCAGGGCATTCAAAGAGTCCACATTTCCCAAGGTCAGCAGCTCCGGAGGGATCACGCAGTCCGCCTCCAGCACGGTCCGGGGACCGCTGCCGGCGTAGTACTGGCGGGCAAGGGCACAAATTCTCTGCCGGAAGGCAGGGATCTGGGCGCGAGAGATGGTAAAGCCTGCGGCAAGCTCGTGACCGCCGTAGCTTTCCAGAAGCTCCGATAGCTCGGTCAGGGCAGAAAACAGGTTAAAGCCGCCATAGCTGCGGGAGCTTGCCTTTCCGTGCTCTCCGTCCAGACAGATCAGAAAGGTGGGGCAGCAGAATTCTTCCGCAATGCGGCTGGAAACGATACCTACCACGCCCTGATGCCAGCTTTCGTCTGCCAGAACAATAGCTTCCGGCGACTGATTCTCCGGCAGCATTTCCACTGCCTGCTGATAAATTTCCGATTCTACCGCCTGCCGCTTCCGGTTGAGTTCACACAGCGCCTTGGCAAGGGTCTCTGCCCGGGTAGAGTCCTGTGTTAAAAACAGCTCCACAGCCAGATTGATCTGACCCATACGACCTGCGGCATTAATCCGGGGGGCTAAAATATAACCGATCGCGGTTGCGGAGATGCCGGACCTGTCGCAGCCACTGTGTTCCATCAAGGCAGCGATGCCTACACGGGGAGCGCGGCGCAGGGCATCAAGACCCCGGAATACGAACACCCGGTTTTCTCCCTGCAAGGGCATAACATCTGCCACTGTGCCGAGGCAGACCATATCTGCATACTCCCTCAGAACCTGCTCCTGATCGCCGCACAGGGCGCTTGCCAGCTTGAAGGCGACGCCCACACCGGAAAGCCCCTTGTGGGGATAGCCGCCATCCTTGCGATGAGGGTCTACCACAGCCACCGCTTCGGGGAGAATGTCCTTACATTCGTGGTGGTCAGTGATCACCAGATCGATGCCCAGCTCCTTGCAAAGGCTTGCCTCGTCAATGGCGGTGATGCCACAGTCCACCGTGACGATCAGAGTAATGCCCTGACTGTGAAGCTGGCGGATGGCAATGGGATTTAAGCCGTAGCCCTCCTCCAGCCGTCCGGGGATATAGGGAGTGCAGTCTGCACCCATACGGCGCAAAAAGTCTGTCAGCAGACAGGTGGCGGTGATGCCATCCACATCGTAATCGCCAAACACAGCAATTTTTTCTCCCCTTTCCAGGGCAAGGGCAACCCGTCCCGCAGCCATGTCCATATCTGTCAGAAGATAGGGGTCAGGCAACGGAGCATTGCAGTCTAAGTATTTGTGAGCCTGCTGGGGATCTGCAATTCCCCGGGCGGCCAGTACCATAGCAGAAAGGGGCGCATAGCCGCCTCCTACCAGGGCATTGACCGCTTCCATTTTCGGCTCACCAGCATTCCAAATTCCGTACTTCAAAGCATAACACATCCAATTTTATCATTTGTGTCTATTATATCAAAAACGGACGAAATGCACAATACCTTATTTTAACGGACAATTTTCAATTGCTCGTCAGGCTTTTTGCTGCGGCGGCAAGCATAGGGGCAAACAGCATTCCCAGGAACCCGAACAGCTTATAACCCACATAGAAAAACAGCAGGGTCACCAGCGGATCCAGTCCCAGCTGCTTGCCTACCAGGCGAGGCTCTAAGGTGGTCCGGGTCAGCATGGCAGCCACATAGGTGCTAAGAATGCCCACAGCCGGCAGCGTTCGCCCTTGCAGCAGAACGATCACCGCCCAGGGGATCAGCACCGTTCCTGTTCCCAGAATGGGAACAGCATCCACCAGTGCCACTGCCAGCGCCCACACCGGGGCAAAGGAAACACCGGACAAAAGCAGACCCGCGGTTACGATCCCATAAGTGACGCCCATCAGCTTTAGCTGTGCCTTGAGCCACCCGCCCAAGGTTTTCCGCAACTTTTTCATGGCAGGCAGATACCGATCCTGCCATTTGTCCGGAATTTTCCGGGAGAGGAATTGCCGGATCTTAGGCAGCCGGACGGAGATCATAAAACCGGCTAAGATCCCGGTGACAAGGCTGATCGCACCCCCGGGAATTTTGCCCAGCAGAGAGCTAAAAAAACCGGGCAGACGACTGGTGAGCCGGGAAAGGAGCGCACTGCTGCTGCCAAACAGCTCCAACACCAGCTGGGTCAGCAAGGAACGCAGACCGTCCGGCGCCCGGTCCGCAATGCCGATCAGAAAGTCCTGCAGCAGGGTCAGTCCCTGTCCAACGGTCTGCTGGATATTCGGCATTGCTCCGGCAAGCTGCCCCAGCTCCTTGACCGTAAGCGCACCAACCAGCCAGACAGTGGCAGTCAGCAGCACCAGGGTAACCGTTACGCCTACGCCGGAGGAAAGGGCTCGGGGCAAGCGGAGCTTCTGCACGCCCAGCCTGACAGCCGGCTCTGCTGCCAGCGCCAGCAGGGAGCCCAGGAAAAAGGGCATTAGTAACGGGCCCAGATATCGGATCGACAGAAAAACAGCAAGAAAGACGCCAGTAAAAGTCAACGCCTTGCGTACAGGTAGTATGGACATTTGCTCACCTTCTGTTTACAGATTGCGGATAAATTGCTTGCTTTTTTTAGAAAGTGTGTTACAATGAACACAGAGAAAGCCGAAAAATCGTGTAAAAACACTAAAATAGGAGGCCGACTATGGGAAATACACCAAAATACTATATTGTGGAAGCAGCAGCATTGCCGGAGGTTTTTTTGAAGGTTGCAGAGGCAAACCGTTTGCTGAGCACCGGCCAGGCAACCACTGTCAACGAAGCCACAAAGATGATGGATATCAGCCGCAGCGCTTTTTATAAGTATCGGGATGCGGTGATCCCCTTTCAAAATATGATGACCGGCCGTATTATTACCTTCCAGCTGCTATTGCATGATGAGCAGGGTCTGCTTTCCCGGGTTCTGGAGATCTTTGCCCAGACCCACGCAAACATTATTACCATCAATTCCATTGTGCCCACCAATGGCTGCGCAGTGGTTACCATTTCCGCGGAAACAATGGACCTGACCGTCCAGCTTGAGGAGCTGCTGCGACTTCTGCGGCAAGCCACCGGCGTGATCAAGGCGGATATCCTGGCCGGCTAAAAACTGCCAATCATAAAAACATATATCGAACAAGTTAACAAAGGGATTCCTAAGGGGGAAGCGGAGGAAAAGTTGGATGACGTATATCCAATCCGCTTCCCCTTTAGGCCGTCTGGGGAGTCCGAGGACCATACGGGAGGTCCTCGGCGACTCTTTGCATACTTTCTCGTCGGTGAGAAAGTATGATACCCCTTCCAAACGGCGGGAGCAAGCCCCCGCCCTACTGTATCCACATACGCCGACATGTGCGAGGCGCATATTTTGCAACGGTCCTTTTATTATATCCAGTTATTGGAATTTGATACCGTTCCTTCCACTTGGCAAACAGGCATAGATATGCTATAATGCTCAAAAACACCAAGGAGCGACCTATGGAGAGTAAAACCAAGTCCATAAACAGAAAATACTGGATCTGGAGCAGCTTTGCGGTGGTGCTGGCTGCTGTGATCTTACTGCTGTGTCTTTTGCCGGGGAAAAAAGAAGGTCCGGGGGAAACCTCTCCGGAAACAGAAACAACCCAGCAAACGGAAACACTTGCCCCAATTGTGCCAACCACCCAAACACCTACGGAAAACCCCTTACAGCCAGAGGATTTTGCCTATGAGGGCGATTATCTGACCTGCCTGAATATGCCTGCCCGACGGGGCGTGGATGTGTCCTTCTGGCAAGGGGATATTGACTGGACACAGGTGGCTTCTGCGGGAATGGAATTTGCAATGATCCGCTTAGGCTACCGGGGAACGACCAAAGGCGGCTTAGGTGCAGATGACTATGCCGGGATCAATTATGAAAATGCAACCGCTGCAGGCTTGCAGGTAGGCGGCTACTTCTTCTCCCAGGCAGTCACCCCCGAAGAAGCGATCGAGGAAGCGGAATTTGTGCTGGATATGATCCGGGGTTGGAATATCACGATGCCCATTGTTTATGACTGGGAGTACGGCGGCGCAGATAGCCGCACTGCAAATGTGGATGCCCGTACCCTCACAGACTGCACCCTTGCTTTTTGTCGGACGATCGAGCAGGCAGGCTATGAGGCGATGATCTACTTTAACGAGGACCAGTCCAACAAGGATATGCACCTGGGAGAGCTGACCGACTATCGGTTCTGGCTTGCCCAGTACGGAGAAATGCTGGATTACCCCTATCAGGTGGATATGTGGCAGTATACCTGCGAAGGCTCTGTCCCCGGCA
Organism: Faecousia sp.; assembly: GCA_045546835.1. Lineage (GTDB taxonomy): Bacteria > Bacillota > Clostridia > Oscillospirales > Oscillospiraceae > Faecousia. The sequence goes on along the minus strand of JAZQDL010000023.1, from coordinate 8,437 downwards.
TTGAAGGGAATGTGGATATTAACCTGCTGTTTGAGTACGAATAAAATTTCGTTTATAATGGTAGGGCGGGGGCTTGCTCCCGCCGTCGATAACTGAGCTTTTTAGCGGCGGGAGCAAGCCCCCGCCCTACGATGCAACAGTTCGTCAAACAGAAATTTGACAAAAAAGGAGATGTCTTAACACAAGACATCTCCTTCTGCTTATTCTTCTGTTTTCGGGCCGGCAGGCTTTTTATGTCTGCGGCGGTGGCGGTTTTTGTTCGGCTTTTTTTGGGCATCGCCGCTGCCCTCGGCTGCCTTGGGTGCGTCCTGCACCGGCTTTTGGGCAGGCTTTTCAACCTGCGTATTTGCCGCCTTGGGCTTGTGATGTTTTCTGCGCCGATTTCGGTTTTTGGAAGGTGCTTTTGTTTCTGCGGCAGGATCCTCAGCAGAAAGAACCTGCTCCTCAGCAATGGTCTCTTCGCTGTAACGGAACTTAATGGAGTCGAGCACCATTTCTTCATCTGCCTGCTCCCTGCGCATCCGCTTTTTGTTGCCGGAAATGGGGGCAAGGTCTGCAGGGATAGGGAGATCATTCTTTTTTGCCTTGCCGTTACGCAAAACAGCAATGTCCGTATTGGCATAAACACCGGTGGTTTCCAGCGCCCCTTCCAGCTTGACCTTTACCCGCTGACGCTGCAGGTCGATCTCCACCACAGTGCCTCTGCCATCCGGCGTATCCACAAAGGACTCCAGCTTAGGACTGGTGCGGATCAGATCCTCATAAGCATCCTGCTCATACTTGAGGCAGCACATCAGGCGGCCGCAAGTGCCGGAGATCTTAGTGGGATTCAGACTTAAATTCTGTGTCTTTGCCATTTTAATGGAAACCGGCTGGAAATCGTCCAAAAAGCTTGCGCAGCAGAAGGGTCTGCCGCAAATGCCCAGCCCGCCTACCATCCGTGCCTTGTCACGGACTCCGATCTGACGCAGCTCGATCCGGGTGTGGAAGGTGCTTGCCAGGTTTTTCACCAGTTCACGGAAATCTACCCGCTCGTCGGCGGTGAAGAAGAACAGGAGCTTGCTGCCGTCAAAGGCACATTCTGCACTCACCAGCTGCATATCAAGCTTTAATTCATCGATCTGCTGCAGGCAAACCTGGTAAGCCTTGCGCTCCTTTTCCTGATTTTCCGCTGCGACCTTTTTGTCCTGTACATTGGCAAGGCGCAGCACCGGTCGCAGAGGGGCGACCACATCCTTTTGGGGGATGGGGTGATTGCCGGCAGCGCAGATGCCGTACTCCGGACCTCTGGCGGTGTCGATAATCACCGGGTCGCCGGGCTTGCAGATGATTTTGCCCGGGTCAAAATAATAGACCTTCTGCCCGGGTCGGAATTGGATATCCACCACTTCCACAGTGGCAGGTGTTTGATTGTTTTGATGATTCATTTGTAAACTCCTTGGGTTGTTTATCGCAGGGCCCATTCCAGATAGCCGCAAACTGCGGCAACGGACACATTGCCCTGGGTATATTCGATTGCTTTTTGCAGCAGCCGGATGGCGTTTGTCAGCTCCTGAGCGCTGCGGGATGTGCTAAGGGCTTGCGCAGTGGGAGAAAGCGCCTGCACCCCATAGCGGCAGGCAAGGGCACTCTCTAAAAGCTGCACCCACTCCTCAAAAACCGGCAGGATCTGATCCCGTTTCCATTTCTCCATAGGCACCAGCACCTGCAGCAGACCGAAAGTGTCTCTTCCGGCAAAGCTACGGGCGAAGTTCTCCGTCTGGGGTGTGATGGCACTGCCGCTTTCCAGGAGCTTTTGCGCCTGACCCAGATAGCCGCCGGATCTTGCAATCGCACCGGCAAGCTGGGCATCGTCTGCATTGGGGAATTTTTCGTGGAGCTTCCTCCGCAAAAGCGGTTCCGGAAGGGCATTCAGGGAAAGCTCTGTGCTGCGGGAGCGGATGGTGGGCAGCACCTTCTCCGGATTATCCGTCAGCAGCAGAAATACGCCGTAGCTGGGAGGTTCTTCCAGAACCTTCAGCAGGGCGTTCATACCCTCTATTCCCAGCTCCTGGGGGAAAATATAGATTTTTTTATCCCCCTCGTTGGGACGGATGAACACATCGTCCCGAACCTCCCGGACGATCTTAACCGCCACATTTTTATGCTCCGGATCAGTGACTGTGATCACATCCGGATGGTTGTTTGTCAAAACCTTTCGGCAGGCGGGGCAGCTGCCGCAGGGAGCATCCTCCCCTTTGCACAGAAGTGCCGCGGACAGGTAAGACGCCAGGGTGCGTTTTCCTGAACCCTCCGGACCGGAGATCAGGTAAAAATGGGAAGCACGGCCACGGCGGATGCTGCTGCGCAGATTGTCCTTGAGCCGCTCATTGCCCAGCAGTCCTTCAAATCCCATACTGACCTCCCAAAAGTTTCAACAATTTATTGTAACACAATTATCGTATTATTTCTATACGGTAATTTCTCCCGCAAGATTTTCCCGGAACAGCGCCCGGATCTGCTCCTGATCCAAGCCCTGTCCAATCGCCCACATCAGCTTGGTCATCGCAGCTTCAGAGGTCATATCCCGCCCCTGAATGACACCCATCTCCAGCAGACGGTTGCCTACCTGATAGACCCGCAGATCAGAGCTGTCGTATAGGCACTGGGTGGTGACCACCACACTGGCACCGGCATTTACCGCACGGCTGATGCCGGAAAGGCCCTGACCCAGAACATTAAAGCCACCCAGACCGAAGGCTTCGATCACAATGCCCTTGCAGCCTAAGCCAAGAAGGGCATCAAAGATCTCCGGTGCCAGACCGGGCGTCAGCTTCAGTAAGAACACATCCTTACTGATCCCATCTTGCAGGCGGGGCGTGCCGCTAAACTTAGGCAGCACCTTTTCATTTACCACCAGACCCCGATGACTGACCATCGCTGCATAGCGGGAATTGACACTTTCAAAGGCGGAAAAATCCGATGCCCGAACCTTCACTGCCCGGCAACCAAGCATCACCTTCCGATCGAAGGCAACGAACACACCGGGGCAGCCGGCGGCAGCCATTGAAAAGGCGGTGCGCAAATTGTCCGGTCCGTCGGAGAGGGGGTCAGCAAGGGGCAGCTGGGAGCCGGTGAACACCACAGGAATGTTGATGTTCTCCAGCATAAAGGTCACCGCCGAGGCTGTATAAGCCATTGTATCTGTGCCGTGGGAAACAACGATGCCGTCATAATTGTTCCGCTCTGCGAAAATATGCCGGGCGATCTGCTGCCATTCCTCCGGACGGATGTTGGAGGAGTCCAGACACATCACATCCTGCACAGTAATATCATAATAGGATCGAAAGCGGTCGATCTGCTGCTGCATAATCCGGGAGCTGCGAGGCTCCAGACCTTCCTCACCGGGGAGGCACGCGATCGTGCCGCCGGTGGTCAGAAGCAGGATCTGTTTCTTTTCTTCCATAGGTATGTCCTTCTTTTTCTATTTTTCCATTGTCCATTATACCGCCTGCGGCCAAAAATAGCAAGAATAAAAAGCTGCCATCTTTTGAAGATAGCAGCTTTCTGTAAATATGCGTGTTTTTACAAATTTTCTTCCTTAATTTGTTTTCTTCCTTTTGCGAAGGATGGATCTTACCAGGAATCCTGAACCAACAGCGATCGCTGCAATCAGCACCAGATAGGGACTTGCTACGATCAGGAACACAAACAGCTCCTTAAAGAAATTGCCCAAGCTCTTCAGGCTCTTTTTGAAGCCTGCTGCGATCCGCTGCCAGATGGTTTCCGGCTCGGTAACTTCCGTATATTCCGTAACTTCTTCAACATCCAGATGGATGGTGGCATAATCCACCTGATTGTCAAACACCCGCAGGGCGGAGGTCACCTGCTCCAGCTCGGTGCGCACATCGGTCAGACGGGCCTGTACCGTCAGCAGGTCGTCCATTGCTTCCGCCTGTGCCAGCAGCTCCAGCAGCCGTGCTTCCTCCGTCTGCAATGCCTTCATACGGCTTTCTGTCGCCACATAGCTTAATGTCACATCCTCTACCGTTTTCCGGGAGGAAACGATGTTAGTAATATCCCCCACCTTGTCGATAAAGGCATCTAAGTCCTTAGCGGGAATACGGATCGTGAGATAGGCACTGCGATACCGCCTGCCGCTGTAGGCGCTGCCGTTTTGCACATTGGAATTTTCAATATAGCCGTCCAGCTCTGCAATACGGTCTTCCACCTGCCCCAGCACTGCATCCAGATCTTCTGTTTCCACATTCATATGGACCGTCTGGATCAGCTTGCGGTTTTCCGGCAGGGCGGAGGAACTTTCTGTATCTGCGGAACTTTCCTCTTTGACCATATAATCGTCGCCCATAGCACCGGGAGCCATCATACCGCTGTCTTCCGCTTTGTTCGAAGCCGCGCCGCAGCCGGCAAAGCTGAGCAAAAGCAGCACACTCAAAATAAATGCCAAGAGTTTGCGTAGTTTCATATTCATTCCTCCTTTTTCATTTGTTGTTGCCTTAATTTCAATATACCATACCCAAAAGGGGTTTACAAGTCTTTTATAGACCAATTATCGTGCATTGTGTGTAAGGGACGCCGCCTCGGCATCCCGCGGGCGGCTGATAGCCGCCCCTACAATTCGGGTTTCTCCGGCGCAGCAAAGGCAGGCATCAGCTCCCGGTATTTATCTAAGGAAGCGCTGCCGTTCCAGGTCATAAAGCCGCCGGTACAGCCGGCATCCCGCAGGCCCTTGATCTGGGCGGCGATCTCGTCCGGTCCGTAGTGATTGTACGGCTCGCGGATAGCGTTGTATGCCTGTATCCAGGTGCGGATCACAGCAGGGGTTGCCGTTTCACTTTGGCGGGCAACGGCACTTTTTCCCCAGTTATTCAGAGTATCGTAGGGATGCTCCCAGGGGCGGTAAGAGCCGGACGCACTGAAGTGGTCGGGATAGGGCATACCGCTGATCGCGTCCACCACATTGCTGATGGCAGGCCAGTACTGACCGTAGGCAGTCACATAGTTAAAGGCGCACTCACCGAAAACATCGGCGCTCACATAGACACCCTGTCCGTGGAGAATATCCGCGGCATACATCAAAAAGCGCTGGATCGCCTGTGCCTTTGTTTCAGAGTAGGTATTGCGAAAATCGATAGTTCCGCTATCCTCATAGCGCCAGGTGCTGTCCGGGAAGCGGACATAGTCAAACTGGATCTCGTTAAAGCCCATCAGGGCAACTGCTTCCACCGCAAGGTCCGCCTTATATTGCCAGGCAGTCCGGTTGTAGGGGGTGGGCCAGTATTCTCCGCTCAGCTTCAGGGGCGTGCCGCTGAGGTCTGCAATGGCACATTCCGGGTGGTCTTTAACAAAATAGGAGTCGTTAAAGGTGGTGATCCGCCCGATCACATAGTAGCCGGCATCCTTTATTTTTTGGATCGCTGCCTGATATTCTTCTACAGTGTTGTTTGCCGCGCCTGCCGCAGAGGGACAGTATTGCTTCATAACCTCGCTGGCGTAGCCCACAGAGCCGCCGTCCACAATGTCCACCACAAAGGCGTTGATGCCGCTGCCCCTTGCAATTTCCAGATAGCTGTCCACCTCGTCAACTCGCCAAGCGGCAATGTACAAGGTGCGGCATTCGTCCGGCATTACATTGCCTTCGATGGGCCCTTTGTTCCGGGGGAAATAGTCTAAGTTTGCAGCGCCGCCGCCACCGTAGCGATCCTCCCGACCTGCGTGGATGGCATAGCTTCCGCCGTCGTAATTTGCCAGGGCGCTCTCTTCGGTTTCAGAAAGATACCAGGGCATAATGTAGCCTTCGTTTTCACCGAAACTTACCCGGTACATATGTGCCGAGCCGTCTTCTTCCAGTCGGTCATAGCCGTTCACATCCACCGCCTGACCTTTCTGCACAAATGGTGCAAGCAGCTTGCCGTTTATATCTCTTAAGTTGACCCCGGTCCGCACATAAAGGGTGTGGGTGGGGATGACCTGGGCGGCATCGGAAACAATAGATGCCCCTTCTGTAAAATAGCCGGTGACCCCCTCCCAAAGGATCTGGGTCTTGCCCTCCGGGGAGGTGGTATATTCTACCTGGGTTCCCCGGGCAAGTGTACCCAAGGCTGTGCCGGTTTCGTCGTAAATTTCAGCGGAAAGCGCCAATGCGGAAACATAGCCGGTTTCCCACAGGATCGGCGGCTCGGTAGCCTCCGTGGTAGGCGGCTGGGTGGAAACAGTGGTTTCCGGGGGAACGGTTGTAACCGTTGTGGGAACGGTTTCCTGTTGCCCGAAATGGGCTCGGCAGCCGCAGACAACGGCAAAGATCACCCCGATGTATATAATAGCAGCGAAAATATATAAAATCGTTTTACCCAGTTTCATAAAACTCTCCTAAATCACTTTGTAAAGCTATTTTACTACAATTTTCGACACACTTCAACCAAAATCTAAACACTGCCAATTCATAAAACCTATTTTGTGGCAAGAGCAAGCCCCCGCCCTACAAAAATGTACGATCACATTCCGTAGGGCGGGGGCTTGCTCCCGCTGTTTCTATATGAAGTTAAAGCATAGAGGATATTTTTAGGGCTGGATATAATGGTCCAGAATGTGCTGGATTCCGTGCTCCTGATTGGAGCAGATGACTGCATCCGCTGCCGCTTTTATTTCCGGCACAGCATTTGACATTGCAAGACCCAAGCCGGCAGTCTGGATCATGGTCATATCGTTGGTACTGTCGCCCACGCCAATAGTCGCTTCTATAGGGACGGACAAAACCTCAGACAGTAGCCGGAGGGCATTGCCCTTGCCTGCCCGGGCAGCGCAAAGCTCTATATTATAGGGGTCTGTCTGGGCAACGCTCAGCCGCTCGTCCTGTTGGAAAAGCGCCTTGCATTCTTGCAGATCTTCCATATTCTTAAAAAACACGGTGATAGACTCCACAAACGGCGTGCTGTAAGCAAGCTTTTTCAGATCCGGGACGGGCGTTTCCTTTTCCAGCACATAATCTACCCAGATCCGGTTCATATGAAAGGTTTCATAATAGGCAGCGTTATGTGTGCTCTGCTCTAAGCAGGACCGGTTTTCTGTGTGGCACATAACGCACACCGGATAGGAATATAGCTGATCCAGTACCTGTGTTGCAAGCTGTCTGGGAAGTGCTAGTTCATAGGCCTTTCCGATTTGCTTATCATAGACCATAGCACCGTTGGAGGTAATATAATAGCGGATCAAAGGACTTTCCTTAAGCTCTGTGGGCATTGCCTCAAAGGCTCTGCCGGTTGCCGGCACAAATTGGATGCCCAGCTTTTGCAGCTTTTCGATGGCTGCCCAATTTTCAGGACTTACACGACCATCTTTGTTTAAAAGTGTCCCGTCTAAATCCGACGCAATCAGCCGATATTCCATTTTCATTCCTTCTTTCATTCTGCGTAACGCCATTATAGCATGTTCCCTAAGGAAAGAAAAGCCCCTGTACGATCAACAAAAAGGCATTCCATAATAATACCGCCTGGAGCGTTGCTAAACTCCAGGCAGTTTTTTATTTGTCCGTAGTCTGCGCAGTAGTGCGCAAAAGGGGGAAATTATAATTGATCCGCTTTGAAGGTTGTATAGTCCTCGTAATAATAGCTATGATCAACACCCTTCATAAACACTTCACGATCGTCTATTTTGTCTGTCAGTGCCGCCTGTAAGATATGCTTGATCTCTATATCTTTTATAGGACTGCGTTCTATCGCAAGAAGATAGTCCTCTTTATCGACCTGGCTCCAATCTACCACCCTGCCGATTTCTTTTCTCAAGATACAATCAAGCCAAATGCGAGTTGCTCTGCCGTTGCCCTCCCGGAAAGGGTGGGCAATATTCATCTCCACATATTTTTCAATGATCTCGTCGAATGTGGATTGGGGCATTTTATCAATATTTGCAAGGGCTGCTTCCAGGTACATTACCGGCGCGAAACGAAAAGTTCCCTTTGCAATATTAACATCCCGGATCTTTCCGGCGAAATCATAAATATCCTCAAAAAGGTGTTTGTGGATTGCTTGAAGTGCCGCAATTCGTCCAGCTTCCAGTTTATCAAGAATCCCCTTTTCGAACAGCTCTACCGCCTTCTTCTTACTGATTCGTTCCTCAGCCTTAGCCAACTCAAGAGAATCTGTGATCCCAAGTTTGTTCTCAAGCACACCCTCACCCCTTTTCCTTTATTTTACCATATAATTATACCATATAAAACGGTGTTTTACAAGAGAAATCCGCCCCTCAGCTGAGGGGCGGATAATTTTATGGGGAATTAGCCCTTGATGGCGGCCTGAGCGGCAGCCAGACGTGCAATAGGCACACGGTAGGGGGAGCAGGAGACATAGTCCAGTCCGATCTTGTGGCAGAATTCAACGGAGACGGGGTCGCCGCCGTGTTCGCCGCAGATACCGTAGTGGAGGTTCTTGCCGCTTGCCTT
>JAZQDL010000022.1:0-2894 GCA_045546835.1 Faecousia sp. | reverse complement strand
AGATCCTCCAAGGGCAGGTATCCCAGAGAATCCACACCGATCATTTTCGCGATCTCGCTCACACTGTGATGACAGGCGATCAGATACTCTTCGGAATCTATATCTGTACCGTAATAGCAGGGATGTAAAAACGGCGGTGCGGACACACGCATATGAATCTCGGTTGCTCCGGCATCCCGAAGCAGCTGTACGATCCGCCCGGAGGTAGTTCCACGGACAATGGAATCATCGATCAGCACCACACGCTTACCCCGAATTTCGCTTTCTACAGGGCTGAGCTTAATGCGAACTTTATCCACTCTGGATTCCTGCCCCGGAGAGATAAAGGTCCTGCCAATGTACTTGTTTTTGATCAAGCCGATACCGTAGGGAATTCCAGATGCTCTGGCGTAACCAAGGGCGGCATCCAGACCGGAATCCGGCACGCCCACCACCACATCTGCATCCACCGGATGGGCTTTTGCAAGCAACGCACCAGCTTTCAGCCGAGCTTCGTGGATACTGATCCCCTCAATTTTGGAATCGGGACGGGCAAAGTAGATATACTCAAAAATGCATAGCTTCTTTGGCTTCGTTCCGCAGTGACCGGCATCCGATACGACTCCGTTTTGGCTGAAGGTGACGATCTCACCAGGCAGGATATCCCGCTCAAACCTTGCACCAACCGCACGCAATGCACAGCTTTCGGAAGCAACCACATAGGTACCGTCTTTCATAACACCATAGCAGAGGGGACGGAAACCGTAGGGGTCCCGAACAGCGATCAGCTTTTGTGCCGACATCATCACGAGAGAGTACGCACCATCCAGTCTATCCATCGCTCTGCTTACTGCCGATTCAATGGAAGGTGCGGCAATACGCTCCCTGGTGATCACATAGGCAATGGTCTCCGTATCGGAGGTGGTATGAAAAATCGCACCGGAAAGCTCCAATTCCTTCCGCAGCGGCAGCGCATTGCTCAAATTGCCGTTATGTGCCAATGCCAGCTTTCCTTTCAGGTGGTTGACTTCAATTGGCTGGCAGTTACTTAGGTTGTTGCCGCCGGTTGTACCGTAACGGGCGTGTCCTACCGCAATCGTTCCTTTTGGAAATTTGCACAGCTCCTCTGTGCCAAAAACCTCGCTGACCAGACCCAGGCCCTTTTGGCAGATAAACACGCCATCGTCATTTACGGCAATTCCACAGCCTTCCTGGCCTCGGTGCTGCAAGGCATAAAGGCCGTAATACACAAGACTCGCCACGTTTTCCTGCTTGGGACTGTATACGCCAAAGACACCGCATTCTTCGTGGATACTCATTTGCCTTCCTCCAAACTGGCTTTCACAAAGCCTACAAACAGCGGATGGGGTTTATTGGGGCGGCTCTTAAATTCCGGGTGATACTGAACACCCACATGGAAGGGGCGTTGTGTCAGCTCCACCGTCTCGATCAGTCTTCCATCCGGAGAGCTGCCACTTAAGCACAGGCCGGCAGCTACCATGGCCTGTCTGTAATCGTTATTAAACTCATAGCGATGACGGTGGCGTTCATGGACCAGCTTGCTTTTGTAGCACCGGTACATCGTGGTATTTTCGGCTACTACACAGGGATAGCTGCCCAAACGAAGGGTGCCGCCCTTATCCACATTCTCACTTTGACCAGGCATAAAGTCGATAACCTTGTGCTTGCCGTCAGCTACAAATTCACCGGAGTTGGCATCTGTCAAAGCCAATACATTTCTGGCAAATTCGATCACTGCGATCTGCATACCCAAACAAATACCGAAGTATGGAATTTTCTTTTCTCTGGCGAATCGGGCCGCCAGGATCATCCCTTCTATGCCGCGCCCGCCGAAGCCACCGGGAACAAGGATGCCATTCAGTCCGGTCAGGGTTTCTTCATAAGAATCCTCAGTCAGGGTTTCCGAATCGATCCAGCTGATTTCCACCTTTGCATCCAGCGCATAGCCGGCATGACGAAGGGCTTCCGCAACTGACAAATAGGCATCATGCAGTTGCACATACTTACCCACTAAACCAATCGTGACTATTTTGCTGCGGCTGTGTATCTTCTGTACCATTTGCTTCCATTCCGCAAGATCCGGCGCCCCGGTTTCCAGCCCCAGTTCCCGGCAGACCACACTGGAGAAGTTGGATTTTTCCAGCATCAACGGCGCTTCGTACAGGTTAGGCAGTGTAATATTCTCAATGACGCAGTCTGGCTTTACATTGCAAAACAAGCTGATTTTCTGGAAAATGGATTCCTCCAAAGGCTCGTCGCAGCGCAGCACAATGATGTTGGGGTTGATGCCCATACCCCGCAATTCTTTGACAGAATGCTGGGTTGGCTTCGACTTGTGTTCCTCGGAGCCGCGAAGAAACGGAACCAGTGTTACATGGATAAAGAGGCTTTTTTCTCTTCCTACCTCCAAAGAGATCTGCCGGACAGCCTCCAAAAAGGGCTGCGATTCGATATCGCCGATGGTGCCGCCGATCTCTGTGATGACCACATCCGCATCGGTCAGCTTGCCAACACGATAGACGAATTCCTTGATCTCATTTGTGATGTGTGGAATAACCTGTACGGTGGAGCCCAGATATTCGCCCCGTCTTTCTTTATTTAGCACATTCCAATAGACCTTACCGGTGGTCAGATTGGAAAATTTATTCAGATCCTCGTCGATAAACCTTTCATAGTGCCCCAGATCCAGATCGGTTTCCGCACCGTCTTCCGTAACATAGACCTCGCCGTGCTGATAGGGGCTCATGGTGCCCGGGTCCACATTGATATAGGGGTCCAGCTTCTGGGCTGCGACCTTCAATCCTCTGGCCTTCAGCAGGCGGCCCAGGGACGCTGCTGTGATGCCCTTTCCCAGGCCGGAAACCACACCGCCGGTCACAAAAATATACTTTGTC